>JBAXKB010000099.1:0-1623 GCA_037137575.1 Actinomycetes bacterium | reverse complement strand
CGGCGCAGTATCGCGACCTTGCCGCACTCGTGGGCGAGACCAGCGACAACCTGCCCGGCATACCAGGCGTTGGCCCCAAAACCGCCGCCAAGTGGATTAACCAATACGGCTCGGCGCTTGAAGTTTTGGCTCACAAAGACGAGATCACGGGCAAAGTTGGCGAAGCACTGCGCGAACATGTTGCCTTGGTTGAACGGAACTACGAACTAAACCGCCTAATTGACACCTTGGACATCCCAACTGATGTAACCGCATACGAAAAGCGTGAATATGATGCTGCGGCTGTTAACCAGTTGCTCGATGCTCTGGAGTTTGGCGCTTTACGGGCGCGGTTGTTTGCGGCATGGCCATCGGGTGATGCGGTAGCAGATGCTGCGGCGAGTGTGAAGGCGGGTTCGGGTTCGAAAGCTGTCAGCGCTGGTAAGACTGCAAGTTCAGCTAAAGCGTCCGAAGCTAAAGAAGATGCTTCGGCAACCCCTGCAGAAACCGGCGAATCCTTCAACACCGAAGCCACTCAGGTTGATGCCAAAGCACTCAAGAAATGGCTTGGCGATCACACCGAAACTCCTGTGGCACTTAGCTTTGCTGGCAAGTGGGGGCGTGGCACCGGAAGCATCGACGCGGTTGCTCTAACTGCCGAAAATGGCTCAGCTATTTGGTGCACGTATATACAAGGTGAAGAAGTGCTAACAAATTGGCTGGAATCTGATGCGGCGAAGATTGTGCACGATGCTAAAGGTCCGGCCATTGCGCTGCTTAATCAAGGTGTTCGCCTGGGTGGTTTAGTTAGCGATCCCGCAATTGCTGCATACATAGTGTCGCCAGGCACCCGAAACTTTGAACTTGGCGAACTTGTCACGCGTTACCTACACAAATCCCTCACATTGGCCGATAAGCCTGAGGAAGAACGTTCGCTATTCAGCGAAGAGCCTGAGATTTCAGGGGAGTTGCTGGCCATGCAGGCGCGGGCAACTTTGGAACTGGCAAAGCACTTCGATCAAGATCTGGCCGAGCGCGGTGGCGCAGGTTTGTTCGCAACAATCGAGATTCCGTTGATTGGTGTGTTGGCCGATTTGGAATCTGCAGGTATTGCGGTTGATGTTAATGGCTTGCGTGGATTGGAAGCCACCTTCGATGCCGATGCGCAGGCAGCTGTGAAGCAAGCACATGCCACGGTTGGTCGCGAATTCAACCTTGGTTCGCCAAAGCAGCTGCAAGAAGTTCTGTTTGAAGAGCGCGGCTTGCCTAAGACCAAGAAAATCAAAACTGGCTACACCACCGATGCCGAAGCACTCGCAGGTTTGTTAGCCAAGTTCCAAGACGACGAACTACTAGTTGCCCTTATGCGTTATCGCGAAGTTTCAAAGTTGAAGCAGACGGTAACCACATTGCTTGGCTGCGTTGCCGACGACGAGCGCATCCACACCACCTTCAACCAGATGGTGGCTGCAACTGGGCGGTTATCGAGCACCGATCCGAACTTGCAGAACATTCCAATTCGCACCCCCGAAGGCATGCAGATTCGCGACACCTTCGTTGTTGGCAAAGGCTACGACACATTACTCACTGCCGACTACAGCCAGATTGAAGTTCGCGTGATGGCTCATCTTTCAAACGACACAG
>JBAXKB010000098.1:0-1709 GCA_037137575.1 Actinomycetes bacterium | reverse complement strand
GTAAATTCTTGCGCAGCTTCGTCGGCTCGGGCTCGCGCCTCCTGTAGTCGATCTTCTAGTCTTTCAATTTCCGCACTTCGGGCATCGAGCCTGGATTTGGCCGCAGCAACCTGTCCTGCAATCCGCGCTAATCCTTCGCGGCGATCTACCACAGCTCGGGTTGCGGCGTGCAGTCGAGCGTCTTCTGCAGCCAATGCGGCCTGCGCAGCAGTTCGTTCAGAAATCGCGGTGTTGAGTGCGAGGCGATCTGTATCAACTTGTCCCGCTAGCTCAGCTTCTGAAACACGGAGTGCATGGGCCTCTCGATCAATTTCTTCGGGATCCCGACCGCGTTGAACTTCCTCTTCTTCAGTCTCACCAAGTCGTACTCGTTCTTTGGCTAATGCCATGGTTGAACGCAATCGTTCTTGCTGAGCGCCTAGTTGGTAAAATGTGTTTTGGGCACGCTCTACTAAAGGTGCTGACTCTGCAATCGACGCATCTAGAATCGCTTCTTTGGCTTTAGCCGAAGTTAACTCACTTTCAACTTCACTTCGGCGTTCACGAAGTGCAGTCTCATCCGCTATTTCGGCTTCTAACGCAACTTTCATTTGGGTTAGATCGTCAGCAAGTAAACGAAGACGTGAGTCTCGAACATCGGATTGGATTACATTCGCGCGACGGGCAACTTCAGCCTGGCGGCCAAGCGGTTTTAACTGGCGCCGAAGTTCATTTGTTAAATCTTCTACTCGAGTGAGGTTAATCTCCATGGCATCAAGTTTGCGAAGTGCTTTTTCTTTCCGCTTGCGGTGCTTTAAAACACCAGCAGCTTCTTCGATGTAGCCACGTCGTTGTTCCGGAGTAGCCAACAAGATATCGCGTAATTGACCTTGGCCAACGATGACATGCATTTCGCGACCAATACCAGAGTCGCTAAGTAGTTCTTGAATGTCGAGTAGTCGTGACGTGGTTCCGTTGATTGCATATTCCGAACCGCCATTACGAAACATGGTTCGAGAAATTGTTACTTCGGAATAATCAATCGGCAATGCGCCATCAGAGTTGTCAATAGTTAACAAAACCTCGGCTCGGCCAAGGGGCGCCCGACCGGAAGAACCAGCAAAAATAACGTCTTCCATCTTGCCGCCACGAAGACTCTTGGCACCTTGCTCACCCAATACCCAAGCAATTGCATCTACGACATTAGATTTTCCAGAACCATTAGGTCCGACAACAGCAGTAATACCTTGTTCAAAATTTAGGGTCGTTGAAGATGCAAACGACTTAAAGCCGCGGATCGTCAGACTCTTCAGGTACACGCGAATCTTTCTTCGGTATCGCTGGTCAGGGGAAGAGGACGCAGGCGGTGGACTTACTTACCCTCAGTCTACCTTTTGCCCTTGAAAACATTGGATATGGGCAAGGAATTTACGCTTGTGACCAAGCTTGGATTTCATTAAGTATTTTTGCCCACCCTTTATAGTCAGCCATCTGTGGCGTAACGCCTGCAATTGTAGATCCCAGATTCTTCCTAAATTCTGGATAACGAGCTACAACATCTGAGAACACATCGGAATATGTCCGAATCGTAAACAAAATGTCACCGCTATTAGGCAATTTGCGCAGGGTTTGGCGCTCCCGCCTGAAGTAAAGCGTTTGGTCGATATTGTCGCGGTCCACAGTCATCGCATCAGGGTCTCGGACTGCTACAGGTTGATGCAGTTCTCCAC
>JBAXKB010000097.1:0-1859 GCA_037137575.1 Actinomycetes bacterium | reverse complement strand
GAAAATAAACCACGGTGTCAATATTTACAACCAGGTTGTCTTCGGTAATTACTGGCTGCGGCGGGAATGAAACTACTTGTTCGCGTAGGTCGACCAACATGCGAATTCGTTCGATGCCTGGCAAAAGGATATTGAGACCAGCATCAAAGGTTCGACTGTACTTACCCAGTCGTTCGACAACGCCAGCACTGGCCTGCGGAATTATGCGTATAGCCCGCCAGACAACCAGGGCAGCTAACGCAAGAAATAATCCGACAACGGTCCACATAATTTAATCCTTACTTTGGGGTTCAACGATCGCGATTGCTCCGTTGATAGATACGACAATGACTTGAGTTTGGGCTGGGATTGGTAAACCCTTTGTGCGTGCGCTCCAGGTATCACCATTTATTAAAATCTCACCCGCGGAGGTCTCGATCTGGGTGCTAGTGATGGCGCTTTGACCAATAAGGCGATTCAGGCCCGAAATGTGGGTTCCTGAATTTCGGTACAAATGTTTTATGACTGCCGGGCGAACAGCGGTCAACGACAGAACCGACATAACGCCAAAGGTCAGTAGTTGTGCCATCAGTGAATCGGTTGATGTTGCAGCAAGCGCAGCCGACCCAGCTCCGATGGCAAAAGAGGCGAATACCATGTTTGTAGTGAGTACCTCGGCTATGACCAGAACGATACCGACCCCGAGCCATTCGTACATCAAATCACGCCTTCCTGATAACGCTCACAATACTCCTAGCCAGAGACATTAGTGGGTGGATTTCATTCGCGGGTGCATCCATGACACGGGTATTTTGGAGCACCAGATTGATGAGCAATAATCCCGCTCGTGGCTTTACTTTTACTCAAAATTGTTGTCATGCAATCACCGTAACTGGCAAAGCGTTACCGTGCATACCCAAAAGCCTTTTACAGGTAAGAGCAATGTAAAACTTATTGAGACCTGCAGAATTAGCAATTAACGCGTGTCTTTCAAAAGGGCGTTGCCGTCCAACCAGCGCAAAGTGTCAGAAAGCCAGAGCGACCATAACCCTCTGTCCAGAAGTACATTGTCGCGAATGACCAAATCGGTTACAACCGCTAGGCAAACCACTAAGCAATGTTGATCAGTGCAGCCTTCGCCGTTGTAACCGATTCCAGTTAAGCGGATGAAGCTACTTGAGGTACGCTTTCAGAGTTTTGCCAGCCATGTTGGTGAACTTCACATATGCAGTCTTGGGCGACCCTGTGACATCTGTTGGTGCTTCTGGGTCAGAGAGTTTGAGACAAGTTGGTTTGGTTGATCCGATTTTCGAGACCTTTAGACTCATGGTCTTTTGTCCAGCAGCCCATAGTTCGATGGACTTCAAATTCTTTACCTGACCCGAAGTAATGGTGTAGCAAATTTGTGTCTTGGCAACATCTACTGTGATTGTCCCTTGCACCGAACCGACGGCACTAGTTGCTTTGTAGGTGTAACTCGCTGTTGAAGCTATCGCCGTTGTGGCACTCAGTGCCATCGCTGCCATTACGGCAGCCGTTGTAAAGGTTAGTTTCCGCATTTTCATCATTTTCCTTAGTGGTTTGGCATCCAGTCACTCTGGCCGAATAACTTCAAACTATCGCGCGCTGTTCCCGGGACTAACCAAGTAAATGTTTGCGCTAGGTAAATAATGTTTGCTGTATTTCATTGTTACGCTGAATTCTTCAATGCCACCTTTATAAAATCACGGTGACGGGATCCACCAAGAACGGCACAGATAATTCCTACGCAGTTCAGGCGCCAGTGGCATAAACGGATTTGTGCACATTTAGTGCAGTAAGCAGTGCAGTGCTGGGCATGGTACCTCAAATTCCTCATTTTCATAAGAGCCAAGTGGGGC
>JBAXKB010000096.1:0-1881 GCA_037137575.1 Actinomycetes bacterium | reverse complement strand
TATCGCTATCTGCCCCAACCGCATTCAAAAGGGCCTGAATCTCACTAAACGGCAAAGCCTTGGGCAGACGCTTGGCTGGAGTTGGCGGTTTTACTTGCCGCGCTGGGTCGGAGGCAGTGATGCCTTCGCGGGCTAAAAATGCGTGAAAGCCGCGCACGCCGATAACAGTGCGCGAAGCTGATGAGGCAGCAAGAGCCGGCGAACCATCGTTGCCAGTGCGGATGCTAACTAGAAAGTCGCTCACAGTTGCACTGGTAACTGCTTTACCATCTGTGACGCTCTTCGTTGCACAGAACTGCTCGTACCGGTTTAGGTCACGGGTGTAGGCAGCTAGCGAGTTCTTGGCCAGCCCGCGCTCAACAGCAAGATGATCTAGGTAAGCCTGAATCTGGCGCTGTAATGGGGTTGCGGACACAGCCCAAATCTACCTGACATAACATCGAGAATCCGAGATATCGGATGGCCGAGTGTCATTTTGAAAGCAACAGTTAGGTTGCAAACGAATGGGTAGTTCGTGAGCCGCTCTGACTCACGAACTACCCAGAATTCGCTTAGTTAATTTTGCAGTGTCTACGAAATTAGTTCGTCAACCGTAACCAACTGCAAATCAAATGCTTCAGCTACTGCAGGGTACGTAACGTGCCCATCATGAACATTGAGTCCAAGTGCTAATGCGTGATCTTCGCTGATGGCTTTCTGCCAACCCTTATTTGCTAGTGCTAACGCGTAAGGCAGCGTGACATTGGTAAGTGCATAGGTTGAGGTGTATGGCACTGCCCCAGGCATGTTGGCTACGCAGTAGAACAACGAGTTGTGCACTGCATACGTTGGATCGGCGTGTGTGGTTGGTTTTGAATCTTCAAAACAGCCACCTTGGTCGATTGCGATATCAACCAAAACTGAACCTGGCTTCATGCGCGAAACTAAATCATTGCTAACCAGCTTTGGCGCCTTTGCGCCATGAATTAGCACAGCGCCGATAACAAGGTCGGCGTCCAAAACCGCTTTTTCAATCTCGTACGAGTTTGAAGCGATGGTTTGCATGTGTCCCTGATAGATGGCATCAACCTGGCGCAACCGCGCTACGTTGACATCGAGCAATAAAACCTCAGCCTGCATACCCAGCGCTATCGCTGCGGCGTTCATGCCCGCAACACCTGCGCCCAGCACAACTACTTTGCCCGCAGCCACCCCTGGCACACCACCGAGCAAGACGCCACGACCACCTTGAGCGCGCATCAGTGCCTGTGCGCCAACCTGTGGGGCTAGGCGACCAGCAACTTCACTCATGGGAGCGAGTAGTGGCAAAGTGCGATCTGGTAATTCAACAGTCTCGTATGCGATTGCAGTTACTCCTGCATTCAGTAACGCATCGGTGCAGTCACGCGAGGCAGCCAGATGCAAGTAAGTGAACAGCACCTGACCTTTGCGCATACGATGATATTCGGCCGCAACTGGTTCTTTAACTTTCAGAATCAGATCCCCTGCCGCCCAAACTTCATCAGAAGTTGGCAGAATCTTTGCACCTGATGCAACATACTCTTCATTTGAAATGGAGGAGCCTAAGCCTGCATCTTGTTCGATGAAAACTTCATGGCCATTTTTTACTAGTTCAACAACACCAGCTGGTGTAATTGCGACGCGATATTCGTGAGTTTTAATTTCTCTAGGAACGCCGACTTTCATCAGTATCAAGTCCTTTGCAGGTATCCCCGCGTTGTGTGGCGAACAGTCTGTTCGTCACCAATAACCTACTCCTGCAGACACAGTTTTATACAGTTTCAAGCGCAAAGATTTATAACAAAACTCACAAATGAGTTAAACGTCTCGGGCAACCCAAGAGGCATTGCCATCGCGCACAATGGCATCCGGATCGGCCAT
>JBAXKB010000095.1:0-1959 GCA_037137575.1 Actinomycetes bacterium | reverse complement strand
TTTGCACAGTTGTGACAGGTAAGGTACATCCTGTCGCTCTAGGAACATGCACTATCAAAGCAAGCAATTCAGGTAACGCCTTATATGCGGCGGCATCGCAATTGACCCAGTCCATCTTGATCGGAACTTCAGTTGCTACACCTACTGCAACGGCAACTGCAACAGCCACTCCAACCGTCACGCCAACGCCAGTATTGACCTCTTTCGAATGTTCAGGCGATGCTGCGCAATTATGTGGACCAATCACCAACGTGTCGGTAACCGTTGATGGCACGAATCGAACTGTAACTGCAGGTGCGGTCAGTGTTGATGTTGGCCGTCCTGTGCGGATCAATTACACATCGAATGCTGCTAATTCAGGCAAACGAGTATTAATTACTCTTGATGGCATTTCTGCTGGCGTTACTTCAAGTGTTCCGCACACCGATGGCGTATCTCCATGGTCGAGTTCAAGTTGTTATCCAGATGGTGCCAATACCCAGTGCCAGTTAATGCTGGATACAAATGGCAGTGGCTATTTCATTGCAACGTTTACTGGCGCAACAGTTGGCTCAACTTTTGAGATCAGACAAAAAGGCCCGGCCTATTCAACAGATGCAATAACTGCAACATTCAGAGCTGCTACAAGTACCGCCTCGGCAACACCAACTGCTACCGCTACTGCTACTGCAACACCAACGGCTACTGCGACAGCAACAGCTAGTCCAACCCCAACTAATGCTGGGCCATGGACTATTCGACAGACAACTTTCAACAACACAGATTTTGTGCAAAACACTGGCGATGCCGCGCTCTGGGTGGGCTACGGCTGGTATGCAAGCGGTTTGCATTACGGAACCATTCATCTGCCCGTCAGTTCTACTAAGACTGTAACTTTCCATGTGACCGACAAACTAGGAGCAGTTGCTGCAAATAAATCAGTGACGCTGATTTTGGGTAAGGGTTATAGCAACTCAACTTCGCATGTTCGTGTTGGTTCAGTTTCAACAAGTGGTTGGGATCCAGGCACCGGGGCTCACCAGGGCACGGTAAGTGCACTAACCGATGCAAGTGGAAATGTAAGTTTTGCGATTGTTAACACTGATGTTGTTGGCAGTAATTTGTACACTCAGATTTCCGCGTATGTAAGTAATGTAAGCACTGACATCGTGGACATCATCAACATCGCTTACGACCAAGCTCCAGCAGCATCGCCCACACCTTCACCAGCGATGTCGTTGCTTTGGCAGGACGAATTCACGGGTGCATCCGGCTCCGCGCCAAACTCTAGTTACTGGACCGCTGATCTTCAGGATGGTTGTAGTTCGGGCAATTGCGGCTGGGGTAACGGCGAACGCGAGTGGTACACCGCTGATGCCAACAAACTAAATGGCTCATCGGGCTTGGTTATGACGGCTAACAAACTTGCCTCAAATACGGCACCTGATTGCTATTACGGAAAGTGCACTTGGAGTAGCGGAAAAATCACAACGTACGGCAAGGTGAATTTCACTTACGGATATTTAGAAGCGCGAATCAAGAATCCAGCTGGTGGCGGCACTTGGCCAGCATTCTGGATGCTCGGTCAAGACATCGCGACTAGACCTTGGCCGCTTTGTGGTGAAATTGACATCATGGAAGGTGAAGGTAACGCTCCTTACACCAACTGGGGAACTGCGCATTGGGCTAATGCAAATCAGTGGGACCACATCCAAGGTCCTGGAAACAATACGGTTTCCTTGAGTACAAAACTCTCTGACGCGTATCACACCTATGGCATGCTTTGGACCGCAACTTCACTTACGTGGTACATCGACGGCACTGCAAATTACACGTTGAACAAAGCAAGCGTGCCAAATAATTTGTGGCCATTTGGTCCAAGCAGTGGTGGGGCAGATCCGAAGTTCTATGCAATTCTAAATGTGGCAATGGGCGGGGGAATGGGCGGAAACATTGATTCAGCTCTAACCACTACGAGCA
>JBAXKB010000094.1:0-1962 GCA_037137575.1 Actinomycetes bacterium | reverse complement strand
TGCTCGTAGTGGTTAGAGCTGAATCAATGTTTCCGCCCATTCCCCCGCCCATTGCAACATTGAGAATCGCATAGAACTTAGGATCGCCACCACCAGCTGTTGGACCAAACGGCCACAAATTATTAGGAACACTGGCTTTATTCAGGGTGTAATTTGCTTTGCCATCGATGTACCAAGTCAGGGATGTTGCCGTCCAGAGCAGACCATAGGTGTGATACGCATCAGAGAGTTTGGTGCTTAGCGAAACAGTGTTCGCACCCGGGCCCTGAATGTGATCCCAGGGGTTTGAATTAGCCCAATGAGCAGTTCCCCAGTTGGTGTAAGGGGCGTTACCCTCAGCTTCCATAATATCAAGTTCGCCACACAGCGGCCAAGCTCTTGTGGCAATGTCCTGACCTAGCATCCAGAATGCTGGCCAAGTTCCGCCACCAGCTGGATTCTTAATTCGAGCTTCCAAATATCCGTAGGTGAAATTCACTTTGCCGTAGGTTGTGAGCTTTCCACTGCTCCACTCGCACTTTCCGTAGTAACAGTTTGGCGCAGTGCTTGAGGAAAGCCGGTTCGCCGTAATGACTAAATTCGATGAACCATTTAACTTATTTGCATCAGTGGTGTACCACTCTTTTTCGCCATTGCCCCAACCACAGTTACCCGAGCTACAACCATCCTGAAGATCTGCATTCCAATAACTAGGATTTGGTCCGGTGCCCGCTGTGCCAGTGAAGTCGTCCTGCCAGAGCAATGACATTCCAGGTGACGGTGTCGGTGACGCTGTTGGCGACACTACCGGAGCTTGATCGTAAGCAATGTTAATAATGTCAACAATGTCAGTGCTGACGTTATTTACATAGGCAGAAATCTGGGCGTATAAATTGCTACCCACAACGTCAGTGTTAGCAATTGCAAAACTTACGTTTCCGCTGGCATCAGTTAACGCACTCACCGTGCCTTGATGAGCACCAGTACCTGCATCCCAGCCACTTGTTGAAACTGAGCCGACGCGAATATGAGATGTTGAGTTGCTGTAACCCTTGCCCAAAATTAGAGTCACTGACTTATTTGCCGCGACGGCGCCTAATTTGTCGGTTACATGGAAAGTTACCGTTTTAGTAGAACTAACCGGCAGATGAATGGTGCCGTAATGCAAGCCACTTGCATACCAGCCGTAACCAACCCAAAGCGAAGCATCTGCGGTATTTTGCACGAAGTCAGTGTTACTAAATGTTGTCTGTCGAATAGTCCAAGGTCCAGCTGTGGCTGACGCAGTAGGCGTGGCAGTCGCTGTCGCAGTTGGCGATGCAGTAGCCGTGGCAGTTGGCGATGCAGTAGCCGTGGCAGTTGGCGTTGTGCCAGGCGTTCTAAAAGTGGCAGTTATTGGATCTGTTGAGTAGGCCGGGCCTTTTTGTCTGATTTCAAAAGTTGCACCAACGGTTGTACCAGTGAATGTTGCTACGAAATAACCACTGCCATTTGCATCGAGCATTAACTGGCATTGGGTATTAGCACCATCTGGATAACAACTCGAACTTGACCAGGGAGAAGCGCCATCAGTGTGCGGAACACTTGATGTGACCCCAGCAGAAATTCCATCTAGCGTTATCAATACACGCTTACCAGAATTTGCAGCATTAGATGTGTAATTGATGCGAACTGGTCGGCCAACATCAACATTGACGGCGCCTGCAGTAACGGCTCGGTTCACTCCATCAACCGTTACCGACACGTTAGCGATCGGGCCACATAGCTGCGCAGCATCCCCTGAACATTCGAAAGAGGTCAATACTGGAGTCGGCGTGACGGTTGGAGTAGCTGTAGCGGTCGGCGTGACAACTGAAGTTCCAATCAAAATGGATTGAGTCAATTGCGTAGCCGCGGCAAACAAAGCGTTTCCTGAATTACTTGCTTTTATAGTGCATGTTCCTAGAGCGACAGGATGTACCTTACCTGTCACAACTGTGCAAA
>JBAXKB010000093.1:0-2002 GCA_037137575.1 Actinomycetes bacterium | reverse complement strand
CTATCCGCTACGCCAGGCCCATATGAGCTTGAAAAAGTTAAAGGCGATGTAGTTGAGCAAGTTATTCGCCCAACTGGTCTGCTAGATCCAGAAATTGTAATTAAACCAACCAAAGGTCAGATTGACGATTTGATGTTCGAAATCAGAGAGCGTGCCAATCGCAACGAACGTGTGCTGGTTACAACCCTGACCAAGAAGATGTCGGAAGACTTAACCGACTATTTCCTCGAGCAGGGGATTCGGGTGCGCTACCTACACAGTGAGGTTGATACCTTGCGACGAGTCGAGTTATTGCGCGAACTTCGTCTGGGTGAATACGACGTTTTGATCGGTATTAACTTGCTGCGCGAAGGTTTGGATTTACCCGAAGTTTCATTAGTGGCAATTTTGGATGCCGACAAAGAAGGTTTCCTGCGCAGCCAACGCAGTTTGATTCAAACAATTGGCCGCGCGGCTCGAAATGTTTCGGGTCAGGTGCACATGTATGCCGACCGAATCACAGATTCAATGCGAGTTGCGATCGACGAAACAAACCGTAGGCGTGAGAAGCAGATTGCCTACAACACCGAACGCGGACTCGACCCACAACCACTGCGCAAAAAGATTGCCGACATCACCGACCTGATTACTCGTGAAGACGAAGATACCGAAGAATTCTTGGCGAGCATGAACGCAGCTAAGGGTAAAAAGGTGCGGGATTACCAGTCGCTACCTGCTCGCGACCTGGCCGACTTAATCGAACAACTGTCCGGCCAAATGCACAACGCCGCTGCCGAATTACAGTTCGAATTGGCTGCACGTTTGCGTGACGAAATCTCTGATTTGAAGAAAGAGCTACGAAACATGACTGAGGCTGGACACTCGTAAAGTTGTGGATACCGCCCTGCTTATTGCAGTTCTTAGCGGTAGTCTGAGCAGGTGAATGTTTCGTCGTTGGTCTGGTACTCAACGATTCTGGCATTTGCCGCAATGTTTATCGCAGAGCTTTTGATTGTTGAAATCCGCAGAGGTAAAAACAAAAATTCTGGCCAACAGAAATCTGTAGGACACATCTTCACAAATCGTGAAGCAGGCGCGTGGATTGCGTTTTATGTCACCGCAGCAATAATCTTCGGCACTTGGTTGTGGATCAGTTACGGTTCGGAATTCGGCCAACAATTCTTCGCCGGTTGGCTCACTGAATACAGTCTGTCGACAGACAATGTGTTTGTCTTTGCGGTGATCATGTCCTCATTCGCCGTGCCAGATCATTTGAAGCACCGAGTTCTTGAAATTGGAATTCTTCTGGCGCTTATTCTGCGAAGCGCTCTTATTTTCTTGGGCGCTCAAGCGATACATCGTTTTGACGCAGCTTTCTATGTTTTCTCAATTTTCCTTTTCTATCTTGCATTTTCTGTTTGGCGCTCTGAAGACAGCGAACCAGATCCTGAAGGAAATGGCTTTGTCCGATGGGTTGCCAAGCGCGTGCCCGTAGGTCCATGGACTAAGGACTCTCCGTTGCCGAACCGTGATGAAAACGGGCGTCGACAAATCACACCATTTTTCCTGGTGATTATCGCTATTGGCACCACAGATTTGATCTTTGCAATCGATTCGATTCCAGCAGTATTCGGATTGACAACTGAAACCTACATAGTTGTTGCAGTTAATGCATTTGCACTCTTTGGTTTGCGTCAGATTTTCTTCCTATTAGATGGGCTTCTTGGCAAGGTTCGCCACTTGTCCCGTGGGCTCTCTGCAATTTTGTTCTTTATTGCGGCAAAGATGTTTATCGAAGCAATAGATGCGACCACTAGTATCCACATCCCAGAAATTAATATCGTGGTTTCTCTGATGGTTATCGTGTCAATCTTGCTAGCCACTGTTTTATTGAGTGTTCGCGAGGGAAACCGCTTGCATGGGCTTCGGACGCTGTCTGAGGAAAAATCCGAACACATTATTGAGGATGCGGCTGGAGATGCGCTAACCGATATTTCCGACAACGATAGTGTTCAAGACACAG
>JBAXKB010000092.1:0-2044 GCA_037137575.1 Actinomycetes bacterium | reverse complement strand
GAATCTGCAACTTCGCGGGCAAAGCCCATCTCGTGCGTTACCACAATCATGGTCATGCCACTGTTAGCTAGCTCGCGCATAACATCTAAAACTTCACCAACAAGCTCTGGGTCTAGCGCAGATGTTGGCTCATCAAAAAGCATGAGTTTTGGATCCATCGCCAATGCCCGAGCAATCGCCACTCGTTGCTGCTGTCCACCAGATAGGTGCGCTGGATAAGAATCAAATTTTTCTTCAAGACCAACTCGAGTTAAGAGTTCCTTACCTCGCGCAATTGCATCAGCTCTTTTTAACTTCTTGACTCGAATTGGCGCTTCAATAACGTTCTCTAAAGCAGTCAGATGTGGAAACAAATTGAACTTCTGAAATACCATGCCAATGTCACGACGCTGCAGCGCGGCTTCACTGGCTTTAAGTTCAAATAATTTTTCGCCGCCGTCACGGTAGCCAATCAATTCACCGTCAACTAGTAAGCGCCCACCATTAACCACGTCCAGGTGATTAATGCATCTTAAGAACGTTGACTTACCGGAACCAGATGGACCAACGAGACACATCACTTCGCCATGAGTCACATTTAACGTAATGCCCTTTAACACCTCGTGAGCACCAAAATTCTTGTGCACATTTTGTGCCTGCACCATAAATTGCGAATTCGTAGTCATCAGCCGGCACCATTACCTTCAAGTGGCGTTACTTGCACTTCAAGTCCCATTTGGGCATAACCGCGAGCAAATCGCTTCTCTAGGAAATATTGCAACACCATTAACACCGAAGTGAAAACCAGATACCAAGTGGATGCCACTAGCAACAACGGAACTGGCTTGTAGGTAGTGGCCGAGATATCACGAGTTGCCATGTACAAATCGATTGTTAACGGAATTGCTGTAACCAAAGATGTGGTTTTGAGCATGGAGATTACTTCATTGCCGGTTGGCGGAATGATGATTCGCATAGCCTGCGGAATGATGATTCGGCGCATTGATAAGCCCCAGCCCATACCAAGCGCTTTTGCTGCCTCTTCTTGGCCACGATCGACCGATAGCAGGCCAGCGCGCACAATCTCAGCCATGTAAGCAGCTTCATTCAGCGAAAGTCCGATAACAGCCAATACGAACAACGAAAGGTTGTTTATCGATGGGATGGTGGCGATGTCGCCAACATGTGGAATGCCAAAGGTAATCGATGGATAGACAGTGGAAAGCAAGCCCCAGAACACTAACTGCACATAGACCGGCGTGCCTCGAAAAAACCAAATGAATGTCCAGGCAACAGATTTAAGAACTGGGTTTGGCGACTGTCGCATAACAGCGAGCCCAATGCCTAGCAGGACGGCGATAACCATTGCGTAAGCCGTTAGTTCAAGGGTTACTACTACCCCAGTTAGAACTCGATGGTTAAACAGGTAGTGGGTAAAAGTAGCCCAATCGTAAATTTCTCGATGCGATGCATCGTACAAAAAGGAAACGGATACTACGAGCAATACTGCTGCAGCTAAGTTACGCAACGGGTGGCGTAATGGAATGGCTTTTATTGTTTCAGTGGGCATAGCAGAATGCAGGTCCGAGTTTTCGCTCGGACCTGCATTCTGATTAGCGTCTGACATCAAATGAAAATTACTTTCCGTTGATGGTTACGGAATTTACCGCTCCAGCAGTAACGCCCCACTTATCCAAAATGGAGGCGTAGGTGCCATCAGCTTGCAGATCTTGCAATGCCTTCTGGATTGATTTAGCTAAATCTGAATTGTCTTTAGCCACTGCAATGCCGTATGGCGCTGATTCGTATGGAGTGCCAATTAATTCAAGCGTTCCTGAGTTCTGCTTTACTGCATACTGAACGATTGGTGAATCTGCAGTTACCGCAGCAGCGCGACCACTAACAGCGGCTTGAGTCGCCATGGATTGATCATCGAAACCTAGTTGCTGGATTGGTGCTTTACCAGCATCGGTGCACGCTTTTGATTTAGCTTTCAGGTCATCAACTTCGTATGTTCCATTTTGAACCGCAATAGTTAAACCACAAGCATTGTTGGGATCAACAG
>JBAXKB010000091.1:0-2077 GCA_037137575.1 Actinomycetes bacterium | reverse complement strand
ATTTGGGTGCTGCCAGATTGGTTGTATGCAGCAGTAAATGAGGTGACCTCGGTTGCCTGTGCAACGTTGGCCGGTGCAGTTAGTAAAACAAAAAGTAAGGCAGCGCCCAAAGTGCTCCGCGAGAGTCTTGACTTTTTACTCATCATGTCTTGCACAGTATTTCCCCATCCCTTAGACAAGTGTCCATTTCCGCAATTATAGAGTACCGCGCGTAATGTTGGCTAAATCACTTTTAAGCACTGGCAAGTGACACTCGCAATAACAAACCTGCGTAGAACGTGACTTTTGCGCCATAAAAAGTAAATCGTGTTAAAAATTTTCACGGTTTTTTGTTAAGACAGTTGTCTAAAATAATGCGAAAATCATGGATTTCTACCCCGTTCGTATCCGCAGATTTTTGGTAATTACGGGCGAAATACTTTTTTGTAACAAATTTGTGAAATCCCTACCCAAAACCTAAAAAAACACTTATTGTTCATTTAGCGGCAATGTGCAACCGACGGTAATTGGTATTAGTGTCTGTGTATTCATATTGGATACATCAGGGAGGGAACCTAGTGGCAACACTCGAGTCTTTAGGCAACGAGACAACCGACGACTTTGGTTTGGAAGAACAAGACGTCATTGTTGGTCGTAGCTTGCGCCAAATGGCATGGTTGCGAATTAAGCGCGACTGGGTGGCTCGCACCTGCATGTTCCTGCTACTCCTTATCCTCGTCGTGGCTTTGTTAGCTGGACCGATCTGCGCATTCTTTGGGGTTGATCCAGTTACCGGTCACATTGAGCTTGTGCAGCAAGATGGATCTAGCCTTCCGATTGGCCCATGGGGCGGTGCGTCTTGGGCGCACCCACTTGGAATCGAACCTGGTTATGGCCGCGATTTGATGGCTCGCCTTTTAGCTGGTTCGCGTACCTCACTACTCATTGCAACTATTGCAACCACAATCTCTATCTCTATGGGTGTCATCATCGGCGTTTTCGCCGGCAACTTGCGTGGTCGCGCGGATGCAATCATGAGCCGCTTTATCGATTTGATGTTGGCCTTCCCGGTTCTGCTTTTAATTTTGGCTATGTCACCAATCTTGACTGAGCGCGTAACAAGTTTCTATGCACAATTTCATTGGGATAACGACACGCTAAATCACTGGGCGAACGTGACCATGTTGACTTTGCTGCTGTCTGTTTTCAGCTGGCCATACCTTGCGCGTATTATTCGCGGCCAAGTTTTATCGCTTCGTGAACGCGAGTTTGTTGAAGCTGCGATTTCACTTGGCGCGACAAATCGCAGCATTTTGTTCAAAGAATTGCTACCAAATCTTTGGGGCCCAATCATCGTGTTCACCACGTTGTCATTCCCAGGCGTTATTGCTGCTGAAGCTGGGCTTGCCTATTTGGGCGTTTCAGTGCAGGAGCCAGATTCCTCTTGGGGCAAGATCTTGACTTACTCAATTGGCTACTTTGTTCAGGATCCGGCTTATTTCTTCATTCCGCTAGGGCTCCTCGTAGTAGTGGTTTTGTCATTTAATCTCTTGGGCGATGCGCTTCGCGACGCCCTCGACCCACGCGCTAACCGAAGTTAGCACCCAAAAGTTTCTGTGGAACAACGGTGTTTCGCAGGAGTTAGTTCACCCGAACTAACAACACCCAGCCCCCCGGGGCTGGTTACAAACGGAGGAAAACTGATGAAAAAATCAGCATTAACCCGCCTTGGTGTTGGTACTGCATCCGTTGCTTTGCTGTTGACAGCTGTCGTCGGCAATACAACAAGCAGTTCTGCAGCAGGCACACGCGGTGGAACGCTTTACGTTCTAACTGCAGGTGACGATATCCTGCACTTAGATCCACAGCGTAACTACACCGGTGAAGACATGGCATTCGCCAGCGCCTTCCTAACGCGCACATTAACCCAGTACACCTACAACGCTAACCCTGCGAAGGCGTCTACGGTTATTGGCGATGCATCAACAACCGCTGGTACAAAGATGAATGGCGGCAAAGACTGGAAATTCCCAATCCGTAAAGGTATGAAGTGGGAAGACGGAACCACAGTATTGTGTTCTGAATTTGCCTACGGAAT
>JBAXKB010000090.1:0-2123 GCA_037137575.1 Actinomycetes bacterium | reverse complement strand
TTTCCGACCGAGCAGATTTCAACGATAAATTCATGGTGGAGTTGGCACTGCCATCATGACTACGACAGCCGTAATAGCTTGCGGTGCTCTAGTCGGTCATGTTCAAGAAATTGCGCTGCGCAACGATCTTGATCTGTACATTCAGGCGATTGACCCGTTATTGCACAATAGGCCAAGTGAGATTGCCCCAGCAGTCGAGAGGGAAATTGCACGACTGTCGGTAATTTACCCGAACCTTGCTGTTGCTTATGCTGACTGCGGCACTTATGGGGCTCTTGATGAACTTTGTGTGCGATACAACTTGAAGCGATTAGTTGGGCAACATTGTTACGACGTGTTCTTTGGGGCAAAGAACCTGCAGAATGAGTTTGAGGCAGAGCCGGGTACTTATCTCCTGACGGACTACCTGGTGCGAACTTTCAAACGGAGTGTTGAAAGTGAATTAGGGCTGGATAAATATCCATTTCTACGCGATGACTACTTTCATGGTTATCGTCGATTGCTTTGGATAGCCCAGCACCCAACTGCCGAACTAAATATTGCCGCCGATCAAATTGCGAAGAAACTCAATTTAAACCTTGAAGTTATTCATGTGGGGGATATGTTGCTGGAGCAGCAACTGTTAACACTTGTTGCAAAATAAAAGTGCCCCTTCGAGTTCGAAAGGGCACGTGGGGTGAGTGACGGGACTTGAACCCGCGACGTCCTGGACCACAACCAGGTGCTCTACCAGCTGAGCTACACCCACCATGCCTGCTTCAGAGTTGTACCTCTAAGGCAGAAACCTAATTCTATGACAGCAAAGGGCTAACGGCTAAATCGTATTGTCGTTAAACATCAGTTGCGAATGGCCGGCCCATAATATGCTCAGAAATTGCGCGAGCAGCAATCGTGTCTAGCCCTGGTCGTGGTACCAAAATGGCTTGTTGGTAGTACTTGAGTTCGTTTATGGAATCGCGAGTATCGCCAAGCGCCCGATGGTTTCCAGTTTTAAGTGGGTTGGCATAGTAGGTGCGCGAATACCAGCGGCGGGCAAGCTCTTTGATACTTGAAACATCAATAATGCGGTAGTGCAGGTAAGAGTCAACTCGTGGCATATCGCGGCGCAGGAAAATTCGATCTACATAAACACTTGATCCGGCTAGGGGAGCCTTGAACGATTCGGGCACATGCGAGGTGATGTAGTCAAAAAGCTGTTGTTCGGCCTCTTCTAGCGTGACGCCATGCTGAATGTCGTAAATCAGTCCTGATGCAGTGTGCATGTTGGTTACCACTGGATCCATGGTTTCAAGTTTTTCTTGAGGAACTTTGATTACGGCTTCGAAGCCTTCATCGAGTTCATTCAAATCACTATCGGTAACGATACAAGCAACTTCAACAAGTAAGTCATTGACAAAATCAAGACCTGTCATTTCGCAATCTATCCAGACAATGCGGTCGCTCTTTGAATCAATCACGTGCTTAGCCTAACTAGGGTGAAAATATTGAGATGCAGAAGGGCAACTCAATTAGTCTTGCGAAAGCCGGGCTTCTAGATCCAGGACTCGCTTACGCAGTGCGGCTAACTCATCTTCTTGAACTAGACCTAATCTGCCAACGACTTTATCTACCTCTTCAGCCACCGATGCAGACTCTGATGTAGCGCTGTCGTGTCCTCGGGTGAAATTTGACGGCCTTGGCAGTGTATCTACCAAATCAAGAACTGCCGAGATTGCAGTAGCGCTCAAAGTGACAACGGCTGCAGTTACTGCTTCGGTATCAACCATTGGTGCTTCTTCATCGCCGCGTTGTTCCCTAACGCGATCATTTATGGAATCGAGGGTGTCTGCCGCTTGGCGCAACATTGAAGAAAAATCGAACATAGGTTCAGCGTAATCTGATGTGACAGATAACGCACTCGCTGGAGATGCGGTGTGGCGAGACTCACGCGAGAATGAAAATATGCCCGACATGCCAACTTATGCAATTGCCCGAACGGCCAAATTGGCGTCGGTACCAGTTACTCATGCTGGTCGTCGCGCGCTTGTTGCCGGTACCCGAATTGGTGGTGGGGACTCTCAGGCTGCTTTGATTCGCGCCCAACGCCGCACTGCAGAACAACTTTTTACAGTTCTCGGCACACT
>JBAXKB010000089.1:0-2210 GCA_037137575.1 Actinomycetes bacterium | reverse complement strand
CAGCGCCGAAGCCAACGAAAACTGTCAAGCCAGCGCCGAAGCCAACGAAAACTGTCAAGCCAGCGCCGAAGCCAACGAAAACTGTTAAGCCGGTGCCGAAGCCAACTAAAACTGTTAAGCCAACTCCCACACCAACTAAAACTGTTAAGCCAACTCCCACACCAACTCCTTCGGCAACGCCAACACCCCATTTGGTCAGTGCAACTGGCGATGTCGCGCAAGCTGGGTTCTACGGCCCAGTCAAGGTAAGCATCCAGGTTTCTAATGGCCGCATAACATCCATCACACCGATTAGTTGGCCAATTGGGGGAACCTCGAGTGCTATCTCTAATTATTCAATCCCACTTTTAATCAACGATGCCCTAAATTCACAGTCATCAAGTGTTGCGACGATAAGTGGCGCCTCGTACACCTCCGCAGCATTTAGATCCACGCTTGCCAGTGCAATGGCTAAAGCTGGCCTTTAATAATTCAAAATGGACACTTCAACTTTCCGAACTGACGTAACTAATGAAGGTTGGCAGCGCGCAGTGCACTTGGAGGAAGTGTGGGGGACTGTCGTAATTTTGGAAGTCCGTGCTGAAGCACTTCCAGATAATGTGGAAAATCATTTGGTGGAGGCAGCAAAGTTTTTACATCAAGTTGATGATTGGTTCTCGACTTACCGCATTGATACTCCAATAAGCGCTTTACGTATGGGCTTCGCGGATTTGGCTCAGATGCCCGAAGTGATTCAGAAGGTACTTGAACAGTGCAATGAAATTCGAGAGCTCACTGGCGGAGCCTTCGACCCATGGGCCGTGCCAGGTGGTGTTGATCCATCTGGATATGTAAAAGGCTGGGCGGCAGATGTGGTTGCCGATTTGTTAGTAGAACGTGGATTGGGAAATGTTTCCATAAACGCAGCAGGCGACTTAAGCTGTCGTGGTTTGCAAGGACCAGACCAGGCTTGGGTGGTTGGCATCAGGCATCCCTTCGACGATCAGGCGATAATCGGGAGCGCGGAACTTCTAAATAACTCAATGGCAACATCTGGTGAATATGAGCGCGGAAAACACATTGTTAATCCATTCACTAAAGATCGTCAGCTCAATTTAGTTTCGGCAACAGTTGTTGGCCCAGATGGCGGATTGGCTGACGCACTAGCTACTGCTTTATTAATTGTTGGCCTTGATGGTGTGCAATGGTTCCAAGATTTTCCAGACTGGTCTGGTTTTTTAGTTGATGCACAAACAGTTCATACATTTGGACCTGCCTTCGCCGACATCGATGCCGCTAATTAATCTTGCGGATTGTTCATCCTTGTAAGACGCTCGTTATATTCCTTGAGCAATGCATCATCATCACGGTCAGCAGCTCGGTCCACTTGTTTGGCAGTACGAGCATCATCCCGGGCCCACTGCGCAGCCACAATTATCAACAGCATTAGCGTTGGCAATTCACCAACGGCCCACGCAATACCTCCACCGGCATAGGTGGCATCAAGTTGGTTAGCTAGCCAGGGTGGTTGCACTTGCGAGTACCAAACATCGCCGATTGGTGTTGTTGATTGCATAATTGCTAAGGCAAAAAATGCGTGCACAGAAAGCGCTACAAGTACGAGTAGCAACTTTGCCCAATGTGGTAAACGACGTGGTGCAGGATCTATACCGATGACCAAGAAACTAAACAAAATTCCAGTAATCAAAAAATGCAATTCCATTGCGATATGACCAACATGGCTACTCATTAAATTTGCAAATGCAGAAGTGAAATAAATCCCGTAGAGACTCACAATGAATATGAACAGAACCAAGAGCGGGTTAGTCACAACCCGTGAATATCTACTGTGCAAACTCGAAGTAATCCACTCGCGCGCATTTCGATGATCTGCGGCTGAACCTGCAGACAATGCTCGTAGTGCCAAAGTAATTGGAGCGCCCAAAACCAAAAACATTGGCACAATCATTGCTAGAACCATGTGTTGGATCATGTGTGCACTAAAACTGATCATTGCGTACTTAGCAATTCCAGCACAACTAACCCAAATCAAAATTGAGATGCCTGTTAAGAACGAGATGGTTCGAAGAATTGGCCAAGCGATCTCAGTTTGTCGGAGACGAACTAATCCAATTACGTATAGAGCGGATACAGCCAGTGCGATTAGCAAAATAAGCCAGTCTGGATACCAGCCAAATACATAGTTTGCAACGGATGGAGCGGGAGGGAAG
>JBAXKB010000088.1:0-2221 GCA_037137575.1 Actinomycetes bacterium | reverse complement strand
GACAAAATGCAAGGTCTTGCGGACGACGCTTCCCAGACTTTATTGGAAGCTCAGGCTGCAGCCGACCGAGCGCAGTCAGCTAAGGCATCGGTTGATGCCTTAGTGGCCCAAGAAATCAGTGCCTTAAATGTTGCTAAGCAATTTAAAATAACGACCAAACATCGCTACGATGTGCTGCGCGCTGAACAAGTTCGAATCCAAACTCTTTCGAACAATGGTTCACACGGAAACGGCGATCCGCAAGCAACAGGTGCATTGGATTGGCCATTACCTGGCTTTGCCGCTGGTGGTGGAGTTGGTCCTCGCACAAACCCTTACACCGGGCAACAGGGTTGCCACACTGGCCAAGATATTTCAGCCCCCAGCGGTACGCCAATTCATGCATCCGCATCGGGCATTGTTTGGTACGCAGGTTGGAGCGTTGCTTACGGCAATGTGACCTTGATTGATCACGGCAATGGGTTAATGACAATGTATGCGCACCAATCACGATTCGCACTTCATAAAGGTGATGGCGTTGTTGCTGGCGATGTAATTGGCTACGTGGGTTCAACTGGCTATTCAACTGGTCCACATCTTCACTATGAAGTGCACATCAATGGAACAAACTATGATCCGATGGGTTGGTTTGGTCGAAGCAAATCTGTTGTTTCATGCGCACCTACCCGAGGTATCTAGTAGTGCCTAAGGAGCAGGGCCGTAAGTTAATCGCCCAGAACCGCAAAGCTCGCCATGATTATGCAATTGAAGAAACCTTTGAAGCGGGCATGGTGCTCACTGGCACTGAAGTAAAGTCACTACGCGCGGGTAGGGCAAGTTTGGTAGATGGTTTTGCTTTCATCGATGGCGGGGAAGCATGGCTCAAAAATGTACACATCCCTGAATACAACGAGGGTTCATGGACAAATCATGAACCTAAACGGGCTCGCAAACTGTTACTTAATCGGGCAGAGATCAACAAAATTGCTGGCAAGTTGAAGGAAAGCGGCCTCACTCTGATTCCGCTGAGCATGTATTTCCTTGATGGAAAAGCAAAAATTGAACTTGGTTTGGCCAAAGGCCGAAAAAATTACGATAAGCGCCAAGCGATGGCCGAAAAGGACGCCAAACGGGAGGCATCTCGGGCGACCGGTCGTCAGAATAAGGGTATGTCCGACTAAATCCTCTTTAGTTGTAAGCGTTTTCAGCGATTAACCTGCAAGCGGTTACATCCTTGCAAAATAACCAAAAAATTATGTTTTGATGTCGAGATAGTTGGGCATACTAAATTTCATGACTGACCATGCCTGCCCACGAGTACCCGAAGAGGACTTTGTAGCTGTGCTTGCGTCCTGGCATTTCCCACCTGAAGCTATATCTGTCACCGCGGCCAGGGTTGAGGCATCGGCGCTACTAGCAGATTTAGAAATTGACCATACATATGAAGCCCAAGTAGTTATTGATGAACTGGCTGCAAATGCCGTTGTGCATGCGCAAACTGACTTTGAACTAACTATTGAGCGTTGGCAGAACGGTTTACGAATTATTGTCCGTGACCTTTCAAAACTAAAACCATACATCCAATACCCCGATGCACTTGCAGAAAGTGGTCGGGGTCTTTTTATGCTCGCTGACGTCGCTGACGATTGGGGCTATCACCCAACGGATGATGGCAAGTGTGTTTGGGCCAACATTTTTGTGAATTTCTAGGGGATTTCCCGCGGTTTGTGTGGGATTAGCTGCTCTGTGGAATACCGTTCGGACTTTCTCGGTTGGAAGTGTCGCAAGTGTGATTTACACTTAGAAGGTCTTGTTGGAAATTTGCCCAACGAAATACTCAAAACTAAATAGGGGATTAATCCCTCCACAATCTGGGGGTGAACGGTTTCGACTTTGGTAGTTGAAACGGGAGAAGCGAGCCGAGAATGTTGGTCATCTCGTAAACGATCCAGCAAAAACAATAAGTGCCAAATCTAATAGCACTGACTTCGCCCTCGCTGCCTAACCGCTAGCGAGCCCGAGTCCGTCAGCCTAGGGGCGTCTCCGCTCTAGTCACTGGCGTTATTTAGGGGACTTACCAATGGGTTGGGTTACGCGACCTTGCGGAAAATTAAACAGTAACTGTGCTTGTCGACATCTTGTTTGCGTGAGTGTCGAAGCAGAGAAAAGCGACAGCAAACTGCGCTCGGAGAATAACCAGATCTTCACCTAAGGACCCGGGTTCGATTCCCGGCACCTCCAC
>JBAXKB010000087.1:0-2340 GCA_037137575.1 Actinomycetes bacterium | reverse complement strand
TCAACCACTCCACTCTCGGGAATAACCACCTACCCGATTCCTGTTGCACTTAGTGGAATAGTGGTGATTGCTATCCATTTCATTTTGCACACAACTTAGTTAGAGGATTCTTCATGGCTCAAGAACAGAAACCCGATCAGCATGTCGGTGCACCGGCAGCACCATTTGGCGAAGACGGTCACCCGAAGCGTTGGGCGATTCTCGGTGTTCTTGTTGTCAGCTTGCTGATTGTCATTTTGGACAGCACTGTTTTAAATATCGCGTTACCAACGATTCAGCGAGCCTTAGGCGCAACTCAAGGACAGTTGTTGTGGGCGGTTGATTCATACCAGCTAGTTTTTGCGGCACTTCTTTTCACTTGGGGTGTTCTTGGCGATACGTATGGTCGTAAAAAGATTTTGATTATTGGTCTTACCATCTTCATGTTCGCAAGCGCTGCTTGTTCGTTCGCGAGTTCTCCTGGGCAATTGATTTGGCTGCGCGCACTCATGGGTATCGGTGGCGCTGCGGTAACTCCAGTTACTTTGGCGATCATCACTGTTGTCTTCCCGCCCCGTGAACGCGGAAAAGCCATCGGCGCTTGGGCTGCTGCGGTTGGTGGCGCTGTTGCACTTGGTCCAATCGTTGGTGGTCTTCTACTAGAGAATCCTTCGTGGACACATTGGCTTACTGGCAATGACTGGGGCTCAGTCTTTTTGATCAATGTGCCGATTGTGATAATTGGCATTATCGGAATTGTTCGCATTGTTCCAGAAACGAAAAACCCAACACCACAGCGTCTCGATATTCCAGGCTTGCTAATTTCTATTTCTGGTCTTGTTGCACTGGTTTACGGAATCATTCACGCAGGGGTAATCCACAGCTTCTCAGATAAGAGTGTGCTTGGCCCATTCTTCTTAGGCCTAGGACTTCTGGCACTATTCGTATTCCTAGAGAAGCGCAGTGATCACAAATCATTCGATGTAACACTGTTCTCTAATCGCCCGTACGCCGTAAGTTTGGTTGCGGTGAGTTTGGCATTCTTTGCACTTAGTGGAATCACTTTCACACTTCCGTTCTATCTGCAGATTGTTCGTGATTTCAGCACGCTAAATGCAGGTCTTGCGTTCGTACCATTCGCACTTGGTCAAATCGTTGCAGCACCTAACAGTTCAAAGATGGTTGCCCGGTTCGGAAATCGCAATGTCATGACCTTTGGTCTAGTTTTAGTTGGCCTTGCCCTAACTGGCATGACACAGCTTCGCGAAGACACGCCAATTTGGGCAGCGCTCTTAGCGTTCTTCTTCTTTGGCGCCGGCATGGGTAGCGTTATCGCCCCAGCATCAACGGTTATGCAAAATGCCTTGCCAATGGGGCGTGCTGGCTCTGGCTCTGCAGTTCAAAACACTGTGCGGCAGGTATTCGGCGCACTTGGTGTGGCAACTTTGGGCACAATTTTGGCAACTACTTACGCAAGTAATTTGGCGCCGGCTTTGTCCTCAATTCCGAACATTCCAGATCAGGCTAAGGAAGCATTGCGTTCCACTGTTTCAGCAGTGCCAAACTTCCTAACTAAAGCGCAGGGACAGGGACTCTCTGCTGATAAAGCTGAGGCATTTCGCACCCAAGCGTTTGCTGCGTTCACAGATGCATCGCATAAAGTTGCGACAATTTCTGCAACCATTGTTTTCTTGGTCGCACTAGTTGTTTTGACTCAACTACCAAAGAACATGGGTAAAGCAGAAGTTGCGCACACACCTGCGGAGCCAGTTATTAGCGAGTAGGTTCACTTACACTTTTGAGCGCTCACCTTTAGCTAAAAGGTGGGCGCTCATCTAATTTGATTGAAAGTCTGCCAGCTGTTCGCCAAGTGCGGGCCAACATGTCGTTGTCTTCTTCAGTAATTAGATTGCCCATTACTCGTAATGCGAGTTTCATGAGTGTTCGTGATCGCATACCAATTGGTCCAGCCACAGGCAGCAGTCCTGGCACAGTCAAAATTCCCGCCAACCTTCGCGCAATCGAAAATGCATAACCGTAATGACTACGCAGTTCGGCGGGCCAAGCTTTGCTGAAATCAGTTTCGGTATCTAGCATGTGAGCCGCTAAACGACCAGTCTCTAATCCGTAGTCAATGCCTTCACCATTTAGTGGGTTCACGCACCCGGCCGCATCCCCAACAAACATGTAGTTGCGCCCGGCAACACCAGACACTGCGCCACCCATTGGCAAAAGCGCCGACCACGGTGATTTAATTTCGCCACTTAACTTCCAGTCGGCGCGCTGTTGGTCGGTGTACTGCGAAAGTAATGCGCGCAAATTGATATCGGCCGGGCGTTTGCTAGTCGCCAATGTGCCAAC
>JBAXKB010000086.1:0-2392 GCA_037137575.1 Actinomycetes bacterium | reverse complement strand
TTTCTGGCTCACATTGCGGGGATTATTCAACATTGCCTTTTCCTTTTCATTAACCAATTAAGACGAGGTGCTCGTAATTCTAACCCAAGAAATGTTTAACATAAAGCCGAATTCTTGAGTCGTCGTCACCGAAAACCTCACAGTTATTTAATTATAAGCCCACTTATTAACTATTTAGCGCCCAACCAAAATTCATTAACTTTCTAGATTTTTTGAATTTAACGCCCCATTAGGTCGCTTCATTTATTGACCTAGGCTGAAAAATCCGCTCCAGTTGCCGGGCTGCTAAGGCCAATTAGCCCAGAAGTCTCGGGGTAATGGCAAGCAACCTGATGATTTGGCACGATTTCGCGTAACTCAGGTACTTCGGTAGCGCAACGTTCCTGAGCTTTCCAACAGCGGGTACGGAACACGCAGCCACTTGGTGGATTACTCGGACTTGGCAAGTCGCCTGTAAGAATGATGCGTTCGCGGTCACGTTCGCGGTCGGGATCTGGAACTGGCACCGCAGACATAAGCGCGTGTGTATACGGATGCATCGGAGTACTGTACAAAACTTCTTTTGAAGCCGTCTCCATAATCTTGCCCAAGTACATAACAGCTACGCGATGCGAGATGTGGCGCACAACCGAAAGATCGTGGGCAATGAATACGTAGCCAATCCCATAGTCACGCTGAATGTCTTCAAGTAGGTTCAACACCTGGGCCTGAATCGAAACGTCGAGTGCTGAAACTGGTTCATCACAAACAATAACTTTTGGATTCAAAGCGATAGCCCGGGCAATACCAATGCGCTGACGCTGGCCACCCGAGAATTCGTTCGGGTAACGGTTGTAATGCTCAGGGTTTAAGCCTACGCGCTCCATGAGGCTTTGCACAGTGTTCTTCACGCCGCCATCAGGAGTTATGCCCTGGATGTCGAATGGCGAGCTAATGATTGTGCCAACTGTCTTGCGCGGATTCAGCGACGAGAACGGATCTTGGAAAATCATTTGCATTTGGCGGCGAAACGGATTCATGTCCTTGCGCTTTAAGCCAACTAGTTCAGTGCCCTCAAACTTAATCGAACCACTTGTTGGCTCAAGCAGGCGCAATATACTGCGGCCAGTTGTTGACTTGCCGCAACCCGACTCTCCTACTAGGCCAAGCGTCTCGCCTTGGAATACATCGAAGGAAACACCATCAACAGCTTTCACATCACCGATGTGTCGGTTGATAAGCGTGCCACCACGAATCGGGAACCATTTCTTCAGGTCTCGAACTTGTAATACTGGATTAGACATTGACTACTTTCCAATCTTGCGCTCGAGGCGAATGGTTTTGCGTTGTTCCGTGGTTAAGTGACAGCGGGCCGCGTGGTTTGGTCCGGTGATCTCAAAATCAGGACGAGTTGTGGCGCAGGCATTGTCTGGCACCTGACTGCGGAATGCACAGCGAGGCGCGAACACACAACCTTTTGGCAGATGGATTAGCGAAGGTGGCGTACCCGGAATTGGATCTAGCTGACCTTCATCGCCCGCTTTAGGAATCGAAGCCAGCAAACCCCAGGTGTATGGCATTTCCGGCTGGTAGAAGATTTCGCGCACTGGGCCCTGTTCAGCTGCAGCGCCGCCGTACATAACGATTACATCGTCGGCTACATCGGCAACTACCCCAAGATCGTGGGTGATAATTACGATTGCGGTGCCGAATTCTTTCTGTAAATCGCGAAGAAGTTCAATAATCTGGGCTTGCACAGTTACATCGAGCGCTGTTGTTGGCTCGTCAGCAATTAGTAGTTCAGGATCGTTAATGAGGGCCATAGCAATCATTACCCGCTGACGCATACCGCCAGAGAGTTGATGCGGATAATCGTCGATGCGCTTGTCAGCTGATGGAATCCCGACTCGGTTAAGCATCTCTAGCGCGCGAGCGCGAGCAGCTTCTTTGCTTACATCCTGATGAGCAGTAACTGCTTCCATAAGTTGCTTGCCAATTGAATAGTACGGGTGCAGCGCACTGAGTGGATCTTGGAAAATCATGGCCATTTTTAGACCACGCAACTGACGTACAGTGTCGGCCGATGAGCTAATTAGTTCTTTTCCAGCAAAGTGAACTTCACCAGTTACATTTGCATTGTCCGAACCTAGTAAGCCCATTACAGCCAAACTAGATACAGACTTACCGGAACCAGATTCGCCCACAATCGCCAGGGTTTGGCCACGACGAACTTCATAAGACAGATGTGAAACTGCCTGAACCAGGCCGTCGTGAGTCTTGAACGAAACGCTTAAGTCGTTAACTGAAAGAATCACATCACCTTTGTGGGTGCTGGGAACCATTACATTTGTTGGACTCGTCACTGAGTTACCTTCCGTAGTTAATTCGCTCATTTCACTCGTACCCGTGGATC
>JBAXKB010000085.1:0-2797 GCA_037137575.1 Actinomycetes bacterium | reverse complement strand
TCTACAGTCTCGTCACTCATTGTGTTCCTCATCTATCGCATCAGATTCACTTGGCGGCGAAGTGTCGAGCACATCACCTAATTCAATAGCAAGGCGAGCCCACATAGCCTCGGCCTGTTCTTCAAAGCCATCTAAGTCTTCGTCAGCCGAATCGTCTTCATACACTGCGGCAACATCGTCGATAACAATTGTGTCGCCGTCTAGTACATCATCTAGCGCGCTATCGTCAGCGCCAGCTTTCAAATCAAAATCTGCTGCGGCAGATGCATCAAACTCGTCGATGTTTGCGCCAATGCCATCGCGATCGCCACCAACCCAGCGAATGTGTAGATCGCCAAGCGGTGTCGGCTGATCGAACAGCACAACACCATCGCGATACAACTCAAGCAATGCCAGGAAGCGAGCCACGATAAGAAGTGTGGTGTCGCAATCGCGGGTAAGTGTTTTGAAATCGGCGTTACCAGCACGGCGTAAATGTTCCACCAAAATTGCAGCCTGTTCACGCACTGAAACTCGAGGCGCGTGAAGATGTGAAACTGAAATAAGTTCAACCGGCTTTGGCGCAAGTGCTTTAGCAGCCAAGTTTGCAAAGTCGTCCGGACCAAGGGCTAACACAACTTCAGGCAGAAGTTTTTGGAACTGTGGATCTAAACCAACCGAGCGTGGATGCGCTCGGCCTGCAGTAGCAAGACGATGCGCAAAATCGCCAGCCATTAACTTGAACGCACGGTACTGCAACAAGCGAGCCAGCAATAGATCGCGCGCATCAAAGAGCGCTAAGTCTTCCTCATCTTCAACTTCGCCGCCTGGCAATAAGCGAGCTGCTTTTAGGTCGAGAAGTGTGGCGGCAATAACCAAGAACTGCGTTGCTTCATCAAGTTCCCAATCATCACCTTGGTTTTTGATGTAGTGAATGAAGTCGTCGGTGATGGTGTGTAAGGCAAGTGCGGTGACATCAAGGCGATGTTTTGCAATGAGTGTGAGCAATACATCGAATGGACCAGAGAATTCATCGAGCTGAACTAGAAATGAATCTGTTGCCTGCTCTGAAGTGGTGGACGATAGCTCGGCATCAGCCGGCGCGGACATTAGCTAGTAACCGCGCCCTTCTGCTCTAGTCGTTCCACTAGTTCCCAAGCCATGTTGCGGTATGCAACAGCGCCCGGTGAGGTAGGTGCCTGATCAATAATCGAGACACCGGCTTGTGTGGTTTCTGGGAATTTCACAGTGCGGCTAACGATGGTGTGCATTACTGAATCACCAAACATTTCGTAAACCGCAGCAATGGTTTCGCGAGTGTGATGTGTGCGGGCATCAACCATGGTGGCCAAAACGCCATCGATAGTTAGGCGGTTGTTCAAACGCTCTTGCACCTTGTTGATGGTGTCGCGCAGCATCTCGACACCGCGAAGTGCAAAGAACTCGCATTCCATTGGAATGATTACGCCATCGGAAGCAGTAAGTGAATTAACCGTGAGCAAACCAAGTGATGGTGCGCAGTCGATCAAGATGTAGTCGTAGTCGGCTTTAACAGTTGAAAGCGCGCGATCGAGTGCGTACTCGCGAGCAACTTCACCAGCAAGGCGAAGTTCGGCAGCTGAAAGTTGGATGTTGGCCGGAAGTAAATCCATGCCTTTGGTGTTAGTTGGATACACAATTGACGATGCTGGTGTGGCCGTTGAATCCATCAGCACGTCGTAGATACTTTGTTTGCCAGCCAATGATTCAGGTTGAATACCTAAACCGATTGTCATGGAACCTTGAGGATCCATATCAACTAGTAATACTTTGCGACCAGCTTCAGCAAGCGCAGCGCCAAGATTGATTGTGGTTGTTGTTTTACCAACGCCACCTTTTTGGTTACAAAGTGAAATCACATATGCAGGGCCGTGCTTTTTTAGTGGAGCAGGCGGCGCAAACTTTGGCACAGGGCGACCGGTTAGGCCGATAGAAACAAATTCCTCTTGATTACCATCAATGGGCGTAACGGAAGCTTCTTTGGCGACGATGTCGTTGGCTTCAGTTGGTGTATCGTTCACGAGTCGATCCTGTGGTACTGGAATTGGCATTTGGTGTCCTTCCCCATCACGAAATATGCACTTCTTGCGAACAAGTCGTGGGGGAAGACTCTGTTGGCTCAAGAATACGCGAAGGCCTTGTCGTTATTGTGATTGCACAGCGTTATTGCGTCCCGCGAGTCGCAACCCTAAACCTTCGCTCGAGGGTGAGAGGTGGCGTACACTTCCCGCAGTTGGTCCACGGTTACCATCGTGTAGATCTGGGTTGTAGTTACCGAAGCATGGCCAAGCAGCTCTTGCACCACGCGCACATCGGCCCCGTTTTCTAAAAGGTGCGTGGCAAATGAATGTCGCAGGGTGTGGGGCGAGACTTTATCGCCAAGGCCCGCCTTTTGCGCCGCCGACTGCAAGATGGTCCAAGCGCTTTGGCGCGAAAGCCGTCCGCCCCTGGCATTGAGGAATAAGGCAGGTGTGCCCTTGCCACCGATTGCCAGGGCTGGGCGGGCTCGCACCAGGTAGTCGTCCAATGCGCGACGGGCATGACTGCCCACCGGCACCAACCGTGACTTATCCCCCTTGCCGTGCAGGCGCAAAATTGGGAGTTCGTCAGTGATTTTGGTGATGTCGTCCACCGCAAGGTCCATCAGCTCGGTAATGCGCGCGCCCGTGCCATACAGAAGTTCAACCAAGGCTCGATCTCGCAGCATGAGCACAGTGAGGTCGCTATCGCTATCTGCCCCAACCGCATTCAAAAGGGCCTGAATCTCACTAAACGGCAA
>JBAXKB010000084.1:0-2820 GCA_037137575.1 Actinomycetes bacterium | reverse complement strand
GGCAATACGCATGGCCTGCTCGTACTCGTGTGACATACCTTGATTCTGGCAGATGAGGTAACAATCGAGCGCCGCAACTTGCTAGCATTGGGGCTAGGTCAAGAGCGATAACACTAAGTACCGGCTAGTTATCCGACAACCCTTGCAGACCGCGATGGGGTGCCCCGGTGAACAGACCAGGCCACGCAAGTGGCAAGCGCGGGTCCAACTGGGCCCACTTGGGCTAACAACCGTTGTTACTCAAGGACGGACAATTAATAAGGAGATAAGTGTGAAAATCGCAACTCGCATTACTGCCACAATTTCGGCAGCTGTAGTAGCACTGGCATTAACTTCATGTGCAACAAAAAGCACTAGTGCAATTTCATCTGACTGCACGAAGGATGGGCTAGCAACTTTGACCGCTGGCAAATTAACCATCGCCACCGGCAATCCTGCCTACTACCCTTGGGTAATTGATGACAAACCAGAATCAGGAGATGGCTTCGAGCCAGCAGTTGCATATGCTGTTGCCGACAAGTTGGGCTTCGCAAAAACTGATGTTGAATGGGTGCGCACAACTTTTGATGGTGCGGTAACCCCTGGCGCAAAAAACTTTGACTTCAACTTGCAACAGTTCTCAATCACAGATGACCGCAAGAAAGCTGTAGATTTCTCGAGCCCTTACTTCACGGCGGCGCAAACAGTTATTTCTTATAAGGGAAGCACCATTGATGGCAAGACCGCAATTGCGGATCTAGCATCTGCCAAACTCGGCGCAGCCGTTGGTACGACATCGCTTAACGCAATCAACGATGTTATAAAGCCAACAAATCAGGCGCAGGTTTTCAACGACAATGCAGCGGCTGTGACAGCACTTAAGAATCATCAGATTGATGGCATCGTAGTTGACCTTCCAACAGCGTTCTACCTTTCAGGTGTCGAGATTCCAAACGGAGTTATTGTTGGTCAGCTTCCATCTAATGGCGAAGGAGATCAGTTCGGTCTGCTGCTAGCGAAAGACAGCCCGATTACAAGCTGTGTATCTCAGGCAGTAGATGCAATCACCAAAGATGGCACGCTTGCATCGATTACTGACAAGTGGCTTGGCTCAGCTGCCGGCGCACCGGTCTTGAAGTAATTAACTAAATCAAAAACCATGACTAAAACAAACAGCCCGATTCACAATCAAGTGAGTCGGGCTGTTTCATGGGCGCCCAGTCCACGCGAACAAGATCGTGCTCGAATCCGTAAATTAATACTGCGCAGACGCATACTGGTTTCAGTTCTTTCAAGTGCCATCGTTCTCGGGCTATTTGGTTCACTTTTAGTGACTTCCCCTGGTTGGAAAGTAGTTAAGACCACATTCTTTGATGCCCAGTATGGACTTGAAGTGTTGCATTTAGTTGCCCGTGGACTGGTCACAAATATTGAACTGACAATTATCGCGTCCATTGCAATTGGAATACTTTCATTACTTCTGGCCTTAGCGCGAACTTCGAGATCAGCAGCACTAACTCCGTTGCGATTTTTGGCCACAGCTTACGTAGATATATTTCGTGGGATTCCCCTAATACTTGTCATATTGCTTATTGGATTTGGCATTCCGGCTCTTCGGCTTCAGGGTGTAACGTCCAATGTTTTTGTATTGGGAACAACTGCCATCGTGTTCACATATTCCGCATACGTTGCTGAAGTAATCCGAAGCGGAATACTCTCAGTGCATCCAAGTCAGCGGGCGGCGGCACGCTCGCTTGGTTTAACTCACAACCAGACAATGCGACATGTTGTTTTACCTCAAGCGATCAGGCGTGTCGTCCCGCCTATCCTTAACGATTTCATTTCTTTGCTAAAAGACACAGGCTTGGTTTCGATTCTGGGTGTAATTGATGCAGTGCGAGCGGGACAAATTGAAAGTTCGCGCACTTTTAACTACACGCCGTATGTTGTTTCAGCGGTTCTCTTTCTGCTAATTACAATTCCGCTCACTCGTTACACAGATTACGTATTAATGAAGTCCATCAATAAGCAGAATGCGCAAGGCGCGGCATGAATGTTTTAGAGTTAATCAACATTCGGAAAAGCTTTGGTCCAGAGCTCGTCTTATCTGATGTCTCACTTACAGTGCCAGAGCACACAGCGACAGTTTTAATCGGCGCATCAGGTTCTGGAAAATCCACTTTGTTACGTTGCGTTAATCTGCTGGACTCGATTGATGATGGACAAATTATCCTCGATGGTGAAGAGATTTCAGATCCCCTTATCGATGTTGATCAAGTGCGTAGAAAATTAGGCATGGTATTCCAGGCATTCAATTTGTTTCCACATAAAACTGTTCTAGAAAACATCACACTCGCACCAATCAAAGTACATGGCCTGACACGTGATGAGGCAATGGCGCAAGCGAGGGAATTGCTGGACAGGTTTGGACTATCTGACAAAGCAGATCAGTATCCAGATCGATTAAGTGGCGGACAACAACAGCGAGTAGCAATAATTAGATCTCTAGCAGTAAAACCGCGGCTGCTTTTACTTGATGAAGTCACTTCCGCTCTAGATCCGGTATTAGTAAATGAAGTGTTGGCTGTTGTTCGGGATTTAAAACAAGACGGTATAACTATGGTTTTGGCAACCCATGAAATGGGATTTGCAACTCAGGTTGCTGATGAAGTTTGCTTCTTAGAGAACGGAGAAATTGTAGAACGCGGAACTGCTGGGCAGGTGCTCAAAGATCCTCAGATGATTCAGACGAAAGAGTTTTTACGCAGAGTGCACGAAGCTGGTCGGCTCTAATCCTTGATTTCGTGAATCCGAGCATGAATTGATGTTCGACCTTGCAAA
>JBAXKB010000083.1:0-2854 GCA_037137575.1 Actinomycetes bacterium | reverse complement strand
TCAATGGTCTGACCGATATCTTCCTAACCAAACTTGATGTACTAACTGGCTTTGACCAGATTCCAGTTTGTGTGGCGTACGACATCGATGGCACACGTAGTGAAGAACTGCCAATGACTCAGACCGAGTTCCATCACGCGAAACCGATTTATGAAATGATGCCCGGCTGGACCGAAGACATTAGCGGCGCACAAACACTTGAGGACTTGCCGGTAAATGCGCGTAACTATGTGAAATTCTTAGAAGAGATTAGTGGCACGCAGATCAGTGCTATTGGTGTTGGTCAAGATCGCAATGCCACTATCGCGCTGCGCGACTTAATTCGTTAATCGAATGGTCCTGAGTGCCTTGAATTGGCACAGGGGCGAATCGCGACTAACTGATCCGCCCCTGATGGTTGGGCGCCCCCGACGAGATTCGAACTCGCATCCTCCCCGTAGTCATAGGGGAACTCTTTCCTTTGAGCTACGAAGGCACCCAACAAAATTTTTATCTGAAAATCCCAAATGTTTAGAATGAAAAAAGATAGTTGTTAATAAGTTGCCGGTGTGTATTGACAGCAAACTTTATTGGCTAGAAACTGGTATCACGTAGTCATAGGGGATGCTCTATCCACTGAAAAGGCCAACAGAGTTCTGTTGGCCTTTTCTATTGACATCGGCAGTTACTCGTTGGACACTAGAGGAAGTCATGCGGGAACTCTTTCCAGCTGAATCGCTCTCGGTAAACCGGGGGCGATTCACTTTTGTACGGCTATTACTGTTCGCCCCTAGCGGACACATTCACGATAAAACCCCAAAATTGTGGGAACACTATTGCTAAGCATTCGCAAGATGCCCTAGACCGCAGGTGAGAGTCACTGATGCGGTCTAACATTGAGGCAAGAGTTGTAGTTAGAGGAGTTGCGCATGTTTGAGCGGTTTACTGATCGAGCCCGTCGAGTAGTGGTTTTGGCCCAAGAAGAAGCTCGGATGCTCAACCACAACTACATCGGCACCGAGCACATCTTGCTTGGTCTGATTCACGAGGGCGAAGGCGTCGCTGCCAAGGCCCTCGAGGGTATGGACATCTCACTTGAAGCTGTTCGCGCACAGGTTGAAGAAATCATCGGCCAAGGGCAGCAGGCACCAAGTGGCCATATCCCGTTTACCCCTCGTGCAAAAAAAGTTCTGGAACTTTCACTTCGTGAGGCATTGCAGCTTGGCCACAACTACATTGGCACCGAGCACATTCTGCTTGGACTAATTCGCGAAGGCGAAGGTGTTGCAGCTCAGGTGCTTGTAAAACTTGGCGCAGATTTGAACCGCGTTCGTCAGCAAGTTATCCAGTTGCTCTCGGGTTACCAGGGTGAAAAGAACCAGGGTGGAAACACTGGCCCTGCTGAAGGAACGCCTTCCACCTCACTTGTACTTGATCAGTTCGGGCGTAACCTAACTCAGGCTGCTCGCGATGGTCAACTAGACCCTGTTATTGGTCGCGCCAAAGAGATCGAGCGCGTGATGCAGGTTCTTTCTCGTCGCACAAAAAATAATCCGGTTCTAATTGGCGAACCAGGTGTTGGTAAGACCGCTGTTGTTGAAGGTCTTGCCCAAAACATTGTTAAAGGTGATGTCCCAGAAACGCTTAAAGACAAGCAGCTTTACTCACTAGATCTTGGCGCACTTGTTGCTGGCTCAAGGTACCGTGGCGATTTCGAAGAGCGTTTGAAAAAAGTACTTAAAGAGATTCGTACTCGTGGCGACATCATCATTTTTATTGATGAGATCCACACACTTGTTGGAGCCGGCGCTGCTGAAGGTGCCATCGATGCAGCAAGTATCTTGAAGCCGATGTTGGCTCGTGGCGAACTGCAGACCATTGGGGCAACCACCTTGGATGAGTACCGTAAGTACATAGAAAAGGATGCAGCGCTTGAGCGCCGTTTCCAGCCAATCCAGGTGAACGAGCCAAATCTTGCGCACACTATTGAGATTTTGAAGGGGTTACGCGATCGGTATGAAAATCATCACCGCGTAACCATCACTGATGCGGCTCTAGTCGCTGCGGCAACTTTGGCTGATCGCTACATCAGCGACCGGTTCTTGCCAGATAAAGCAATTGACTTAGTGGATGAGGCCGGTGCGCGTTTGCGTATCCGCCGCATGACTGCTCCACCAGATTTGCGCGAGTTCGATGAGAAAATTGCCGGTGTTCGGTTCCAAAAAGAATCTGCCATTGATTCACAAGATTTTGAGCTAGCGGCATCACTTCGCGATGATGAAAAGAATCTAATCGCTGATCGTGCTACTCGCGAAAAAGAGTGGAAAGACGGCGACCTTGATGTGGTTGCTGAAGTCGATGAAGATTTGATTGCCGAAGTTTTGGCCGCTTCAACTGGTATTCCAGTATTCAAGTTGACTGAGGAAGAATCACAGCGCTTGATCCACATGGAAGACGAGTTACACAAGCGCGTTATCGGTCAAGAGCAGGCAATCAAGGCATTGTCGCAGGCGATTCGTCGTACTCGCGCTGGTTTGAAAGATCCAAAGCGTCCTGGTGGCTCATTTATTTTTGCTGGCCCATCTGGTGTCGGCAAAACCGAACTTTCTAAGACTCTTGCCGAATTCCTATTTGGCGATGACGATTCTTTGATTCAGCTCGACATGTCTGAATACGCCGAGAAGCACACGGTTTCCCGTTTATTCGGCTCACCTCCGGGATATGTTGGCTACGAAGAAGGCGGCCAACTTACCGAGAAGGTACGTCGCAAACCGTTCAGCGTTGTGCTCTTTGATGAAATCGAAAAAGCGCATCCAGATATTTTCAACTCGCTACTTCAGATTCTTGAAGATGGCCGTCTAACCGACGCACAGGG
>JBAXKB010000082.1:0-2888 GCA_037137575.1 Actinomycetes bacterium | reverse complement strand
CATTTAAACCATAAGTTGAAAGTTAACCCCCAGCGCTGTTTCTTGGCTGGGGGTTAACTTTTGCCTGCATTTAGGGGATTTTTGGCTATTTTCATTTGTGTCAGAGCCGCGGAATAGATTGCAAACAAGCAACAATTCCAAGGAGTAATTACATGCGATCACTACTACGTACGATTCTCGTCGGTGTTTTAACTGCAGCCACATTTTCAATGGCTACACCAGTTAAAGCTGCAACACTTTCAGATTTTGGTTATCCAGCCGAAGGAATGGTAGTTGATCGCGGCGAGTCCATTTTGATTATTTCGCCACAGTGTGCCAGCAGCATGCTGGTAACTTTTAAAACTGGTCGAACTGAAATTGTTAATCTGAATGCGGGCGGGCAATATTCATCAGTCTTCGGTTACGGAATGTGTACTACCTCACTCAGTCGTACCTACTCAAATGATTACGTTTCTAGTTACCAGCTCTGGACACAGGCTGGAAACATAGACCTAACTTATTTAGACCCGGTTGGCCTCACAAATGTTGTTTCTACCCCAGCGGATAAAGCAATAGACCTAACTTGGGATGCTACAACCGATGAAAAGTCAATAACTTCTTACTATGTCTGGGTCAGAAGTAATGATCGCAATTACGTTGCCATGCAGGGCACGGTGAAAGTAGCGAACAATTCACTACACATTCCTGTGCCTTTCAATTCGGAAGAGTGGCAAGTCGATATCACTCCTATTACCCCATTTGATAACGGACTAGCCACACACTTGACGGCAGTCGCTAACCGCCTACCCGCAGCGCCAGCGCGCGCCACTCTTGTGCCTGGCGACCATCAAATTGAACTACTCTTCAGTCCGGCAGCGGATGAGAGCGCCAAAATCACATCATGGACAGTTCGCTTGCAACCGTCAGGGCAGATTGTCACTCTTGGTGGTTATGAAACGCACGCAATTATCACTGATGGCATTTCGAATAACGTTTCATATTCAGTAACGGTTGCAGGCAATAATGCACTTGGTACTGGCCCAGCTAAAGCGAGTAACACAGTTACTCCTCGCGCGATCCCATTCACCCCAACAGGAATAAAGGCCGTTGCATTGGGTGATACTGGCGCGCGAATTACCTGGAATCAAAGCCGCAGCGATATAACGGGCTACAAAGTTACTCACGTGCAGTCCGGCCAAGAAATTTCGGTACCAGCAAGCGCCCAGTGGGCTGAGTTCGCAAATGTGCTGGTCTCTGGCACCCGAGCAAGCTCAAACACATTCACAGTGGTGGCTACCAATGACTACGTCTCGAGTCTGCCAGCTTCAACCACAACAACGCTCATCTCCAATCCCCCGAGTGATCTCTACCTCGAGGCAAGTCGCGGGTCGATAGATGCCAGCTGGTCGCAGCCTGCTGATGTGCTTTCAGATGTTGTCAGTTACAGCCTCACGCTTTCAGGTTCAGACGGAAGCACAAAGCGAGTTACGGTATCTGGATCGACTGAGAGCGTAAATGTGACTGGCTTGCGGGTTTCCCTAACATACAGCGCCACAATCGTTGCAAACAATAAATGGGGCGCAAGTTTGCCCAGCGCCCAGAGCAATGCGGTGCGACCACAAGATGTGCCAAATTCACCAAACCGAGTAACGACCAAACAAATCACAGCGCCTGATGAATCAGGAGTAGGACTCGATGTGACCCTGGGCGCGGTTGATACAAATGGTTGCAATCTAACGCAGTGGGCAGTTCAATATTCTTGGTCCGACAGCCAAGGATTGCATTCAGACAAGGTAGTGCAAATAGCAGCGCTTGGCGTCCTGCACATGAGCGACCTGCTAAGCGAGCGCGATTACACACTCAATGTCACAGCTACAAACTGCTGGGGTCAAAGTGCGCCAAACACCTTCATCGTGCATACCTTCCCCAAGCCATTACCGGTTTCAGCGGTGACAGCAGCTATTTCTAGTGAGGGCGCTGTTGTGGCCACATGGGATTTACCAGCAAACTCCAAAGCAACTTCGTTGTTGGTGACTATGCAGCCAAGTAATCAATCTGTGCAAGTTTCCACAAAAGCCAAACGAGTGATTTTTAGCAACATTGTGCTGGGAACACAGTACGCAGTAACGATTGCTACCAAGAATGCTCAAGGTACAAGCACTCAAGTAACAAGCAACACAGTTACCAGTGAGATGGTCCCTGGACCAGTTTCAGCTCTGTTAATCACTGTCGATAAATCGACAAGTGTTGCCCACATATCCTGGCAGCCGCCAGCGGAAACTGGTGCTGACATAACTGGTTACGAAGTGTGGGTAGATAGCGAACCACATTCGATCATTGCCAGTACCGAATTAGAAATTGATGGGTTAGCTGAAGGTGACATCCACACATTCTCTGTATTCCCAATCAATCACCTAGGCAACGGACCAACCTCAACAGATACTTTCGGGTTGTCTATGCCAACACTTGAACCAGATGCCGAAGGAACCGTGATTGTGTGGCACCTGAACAATGCGGTGCGTTCCGTGCGTTATGTAACTATTCAAAAGAAAGTTGGATCAAAAAAGTGGAGCACAGTTGCAAAAGTGCGGGCAAATCGACACTCATTCAACATCAAATCTGCAAAGAAATCGGATGTATTTCGTGTTGTGGCTAAAACCAAAACAAAAGTAGTTAAAGTGAAAAGTTCCATATTTAGGATTCACTTGTAGCCACCTTCGCTATATTGACAGCATGATTTCACTTGATGTAGCTCTTAAGCATCTGGCCTGGTCCAACCAGAAATTTCTAGCGCAGTTTGCTGGCCAGTCCGACGAAGTATTCGCACTACGCGCAGCTGATGGCGAATGGCCAATTGGGCAGTTACTTACTCATCTGGTTGGTAGCAGCCACTGGTACCGCTATTGCCT
>JBAXKB010000081.1:0-2931 GCA_037137575.1 Actinomycetes bacterium | reverse complement strand
CTCGTATTGAAAAGCTCGATGAAATCTGGACTAGCCCCCGCGCAACGCACTTCATTTATCACAACGGTAGAAGCCGTTGTTGCTTGAACACTTGCCCCGCCAGTAAGCGCGAGTCCACTAGAAATAAGCGCAGTCGCAACTGCGACACAAACAAGGCGCACTTTGCCAGAAACCATGTCCCTAGTCTGACGGATTTGGCTGAAATTCGTTGGCTTATTGTGCGGTTAATGTCGAACACTGATCTAACCGCAACATAAGTCAAAATTTATATGCGAAAAAATCAAGATATTGATTAAATGCGTTACTTGCCAAGCTCAGTTAGCGATTTCAACGGATGTCCTGTGCTGTCAACCAAAGTTGCGTTTCCCATCCCACCGTTCCAGACCACACTTCCGTTTGAAGTCTTTACTTGACGAGAGAGTCCTTCCCACCACCAGATGCCCAACCCCGAGTTATTTGGTAGGGAACGCACAATTGACTGAAGTTTCTGCACATAACTTGCCTGTCCAGCTTCGGTCAATGGCAAACTAGCTAATCCTGACTTCTCGACATCCAAAACATCAGAGCCAAATTTTCTTACGGTCCAAGGATAAGCAGTTTCAGCAATTAACACGGGTTTTCGTGAGACATTTACTGCAGTTGTTAAAGCCCTTTGTAGCTTGGCCAAAGATCCATGCCACTGGCTGTAAAAACTCAGACCCAATACGTCGTAGTCTGTCAACCTATATTGCGTTGCTGTCGACAACCACCACTGCAATTTGTCTGCATCACCGCCGCAATCTAAATGCAGGATCGATTTAGATTTTGGCGCAACCTTTCTTAGAGCACCAGTTGCGGCCTGATGTATCGCAACAAACGAGCTCCACTGTTCTGCAGAATTGCTATCAATTTTTCCAAGCGGCCATAAAAAGCCATTGGAGATTTCATTACCAAGCTGCACCCACTGGGGAGCCACTTTGGCCAGTTGAAATTTCTGCAGAGCATCGCCAACATAAGCTGAAACATCTTTCTTGAGTTTGGTTAAGGATTCAGCTGACCAGCTACTTGGGATCGATTGATGAGCAGGGTCCGCCCATGTGTCAGATAAATGAAAATCTAGACAAATTTCTAGTCCTTGCTGTTTCAATCGTTTAGCCAATTTAATTGCGCGATTAATTGACCCGTTTCCAACTTGCGGACTTACCCAGACTCGGATGCGGCCAACAGAAATACCGCTTATTTTCATTAACAGAATTGGATCAACAACGGAGCCAGTGCTTGTAAAAAATTTTCCGCCTGCCGCTTCCACATCAGGAAGCCATGAAATGTCGATTCCGTTTTTGAGTTTGCGAGGTTTTGCTTGCGCAGAGTTAACTGGAAGTACCGTTAAAGCAGCAGAAATGGCCGAAGCCGAGATGAACTCTCGCCGATTCAATTCCATAACTTATTGAAACACTTAGGTGTCTAATTCGCTACAATTTCTTCATCGATGAATTGGCGGTTGTATAGGTCTGCATAAAGACCACCGCTGGCCAGCAATTCATCGTGTGTGCCACGCTGCACAACCGAACCACTTTCAACAACCAGAATCTGACTCGCCTGGCGAATAGTTGAAAGTCGATGCGCAATAACAATTGAAGTGCGACTTGAAAGTGCGTTTGCCAACGCAATTTGAACTGCTGCTTCATTCTCACTATCTAGGTGAGCAGTGGCTTCATCTAATACAACTACATCTGGGGCTTTCAAAAGTAAACGTGCAATAGCAAGACGCTGCTTTTCGCCACCAGAGAGTCGATAACCACGATCGCCAACAACTGTGTCTAAACCTTCCGGCAAAGTGCGAATCATGTCGGCAATTTGTGCGTCGGCACATGCTTGCCAAATTTCTTCCTCCTGCGCTTGCGGCTTTGCGTACAGCAAGTTTGCTCTAATTGTGTCGTGATACATGTGTGCATCTTGCGAAACAACGCCAACAACGTCGTGCAGAGATTGCTGAGTCACCTCGCGCACATCATGTCCATTTACTCGAACAACTCCAGCAATAGGGTCGTACAACCTAGAGATGAGCGCAGTCAATGTGGTTTTACCTGCGCCTGATGGACCAACTAAGGCAATGAGTTCACCTGGGTTTGCTGTAAATGAAACGTCTTTGATAATCAATTCTTCAGTTGCACGAGTATCGGGACGAGCAATACCTTCAAGGCTGGCTAACGATACTTCTTGTGAAGATGGATAACGGAAACTTACATTTTCAAAAGTGACAGTTGCTGGGCCGGACTTAAGCACTTCAGCATTTGGTTTGTCCTGCACCATTGGTGATAAGTCCAAAACTTCAAAAACGCGTTCGAATGAAACTAAAGATGTCATGATGTCTACCCGCACGTTTGCTAGCGCAGTTAACGGACCATAGAGTCGGAAAATCAGTGCAACTAAAGTCAACAAAGTTCCGAGAGTCATGGTGGAATGGACCACAGCCAATCCCCCAATGCCGTAAACAGCGGCTGTTGCCAGTGAACCAACTAGCCCTAATGCCGACATGAAGATGCTGTTGGCAACTGCAATACTCACACCAACATCGCGAACCTTAATGGCTCGGCCAGAGAACTCTTTTACTTCAGTGCGCGGATTGCCAAAGAGTTTCATTAGAAGCGCGCCAGAAACATTGAAGCGCTCGGCCATTTGGGTACTCATATCGGAATTTAGATTTGCCTGATCCCGAGAAAGAATTTGCAACTTGCGACCAATAATTCGAGCTGGAATTAAAAAGACTGGAAGGAGCAGCAAAGACGCAATTGTTATCTGCCAGGACAAAACCAACATAGTGCCAATTACTACGACCAAACTGATTAGATTGCCAACAACTCCACCAAGAGTTGAGGTGAACGCCCGTTGGGCACCCATCACATCTGAATTAAGGCGAGAAATTAGTGCGCCCGTTTGTGCTTTTGTAAA
>JBAXKB010000080.1:0-2943 GCA_037137575.1 Actinomycetes bacterium | reverse complement strand
TCGCCAAAGTGATTCAAGCCCGATGCTGCGTCGTAGGCCACCAGAGCGCCCGCCGCGTTCAAGGCAACTACATCGCGAATAGCGGCAAAGTTGCCATCGCTTCGGCCTGCAACAATGGCGCGCACTACATCGGCGTTGTAGGCAGGGTCGCCACCGCGCAGCTGTTCCATGGTTGACGGCGCTAACCCAAGTGCGGCTGGGTCGAGCACGCTGTGACGCACTTCATCAGTGGTTACATCCCAAACCTGCGAGGTGCTTGAGGTGGAAAGTTCGTCCAAACCTTCATCGCTTCGCACCACAATCGTGCGAACTCCCCTGCTTTGTTGCACGTCGGCCAAAATTGGGGCCATGCGGGAATCAGCGCACCCGAGCAACGCTGATGCCGGCTGACCCGGATTTGCAAGTGGCCCCAGCACATTGAACACCGTGGGCACACCTAACTCTTTTCGCACTCCAGCCGCATGACGCATGGCCGGGTGATGTGACGGCGCGAAACAAAACGCAATGCCAGCATCGGCAACACATGCCGCCAAAAGTGCTGGTGGCATGTCGATGGCCACACCTAAATTCTCGAGCACATCTGCCGTGCCAGATTTAGACGAGATGGCCCGATTACCATGTTTCAAAACTGGTGCGCCTGCGCCGGCCACAGTAAGCGCGGCCATAGTTGAAATGTTCACGGTGTGTGCGCCATCGCCGCCGGTGCCAACAACATCAACAGCAACTCGGTCTAACTCAACTCGCACCGCGTTATCTAACATGGCATCAACTAGGCCACGCACTTCAACAGCGGTTTCGCCTTTAACGCGAAGGCCCATAATGAAGGCCGCAATTTGCGCATCGGTTGCAGTGCCCGACATAAGTGTGTGCATAGCCCAATGGGCTTGTTCCAAAGTTAAATCTGTGCCACGGCTAACAAGAGTGAGCACATCTTTCCAAGTGAGATTCTCTGCGCTCATGAAAACTCCTTCGCCCTAATTGTTATTTGGCAGGGGTTGGCAGTAAATCAAGCGCTGCTTGCACCAAAGCGCGCGGATCGATTGGGTGAGCAACTACAGCTTCAGCGCGTGACCAAGTGGCTAACCAACGGTCGTCAACGCGACCAACCAGCAAAATTACGGGTGGGCAGTTGTAGATTTCGTCTTTTAGCTGGCGGCAAATTCCCATGCCACCGGCCGGAACTGCTTCACCATCAAGGATTACTAGATCGAATGGCTTTTTGTCCATAGCCGCTATTACTGCTGGCTCGGTAGCGCACTCAAAGATGTCAACATCATTGATATCGGCTGATGGCTTGCGGCCAAGTGAAGTGCGCACTGTGTTACGCACATTTACATCGTCACTGTAAACCAAAACTTTTAGGACACGATCTGCTGAACTCACGGCTCTAGCCTAACCTAGGCCCGCACCCGAATACGAGCAGGTGATAACCCGCGAGCAAACTGTAATGAACCTCACCTCGTGTAACACCCATAAAGAGGGGTCCGTGACGCGCCGCATCCTTTACAAACCACTAAACTTAAGAGGTGACTACAGCCCCTGCAGTGCGCGTTCCGCGCCAAGTTGAACGCCCAAGTATGGTTTCCGTTGGCACTATCGTGTGGCTTTCTAGCGAGCTGATGTTCTTTGCCGCGCTGTTCGCGATGTATTTCACTTTGCGTTCGGTTAACCCAGATGTTTGGGCCGAGTCGGTTAAAAACCTCAACGTCCCATTCGCAGCGGTTAACACCACAGTTCTGGTGCTTTCATCTGTTACTTGCCAGATGGGTGTATTCGCCGCCGAGCGTGGCAATGTGCAGGGTTTGCGCCGCTGGTTCACCATCACATTTTTGATGGGCGCGTTCTTTATTGGCGGCCAGGTTGCTGAATACTCGAAATTAGTTGGCGAAGGCTTAACGCTTTCATCTTCCGCGTATGGTTCAGCGTTTTACCTAACCACCGGATTTCACGGTTTGCACGTAACCGGTGGCCTTATCGCGTTCCTTTATGTTTTAGGCCGCACTTATGCGGGCAAGAGTTTTACCCACGAAAAAGCAACTTCAGCCATTGTTGTGTCGTACTACTGGCACTTCGTTGATGTGGTGTGGATTGGCTTGTTCGCAACTATTTATCTAATCAAGTAACCGAAACCCGCAAAGGATTAATTCGTGGCACTTAGCCGGAGACACCCAGCAGCCCTTCTTGCTGTGCTTGTTGTTGGACTTGCAACTACAGGCGTGGCGTATGCAGCCGTAACAACAGGCACTGCCCCACAGGCTGCTGCAGTTTCACAGACTCAGGTCGAAGAAGGACAGCGCATCTTCCTCCAGGGTTGTTCTTCTTGCCACGGTTTGGCTGCGCAAGGTGGCTCAGATGGTCCATCACTAATTGGTGTGGGCGCTGCGGCTGTTGATTTCCAGGTTGGCACTGGCCGTATGCCGCTTGCCGCACCTGGCGTGCAGGCTATGCCAAAGATGCCGGTTTATAACGAAGAACAGGTTGCTGCCTTGGCCGCCTATATCTCCACACTTGGCGCAGGCCCAGCAATTCCGACCGAAGATCAACTCAAAACTAACGAAGCCGATCTTGCTATTGGTGGCGAACTGTTTCGCACTAACTGCGCGCAGTGCCACAGCTTCTCTGGGCGCGGTGGCGCACTTTCTGGTGGCGCCATGGCGCCAAGTTTGATGAAATCTGAAGCGAAGCGCATTTACGAAGCCATGATTACTGGCCCGCAGTCGATGCCAGTGTTCAGCGACAAAACTATTACGCCATCAGATAAGCAAGCCATCATCAAATACATCAAAGAACTACAGAAGCAAGAAAACCCAGGCGGTTTCGCACTTGGTCGTCTTGGCACTGTGACTGAAGGTTTGTTCTTATTCGTGGTGGGCCTTGGCGCACTAATTGGTATTGCAGTGTGGATCGGAGCGAAAGCTAAATGAGTGATTTGGAACATTTCCA
>JBAXKB010000079.1:0-3092 GCA_037137575.1 Actinomycetes bacterium | reverse complement strand
GAAAGTTAACTGCAGCAAGTACAGTGAAAATATGAATAAATCACGTTTGTCTTACTTAGTCGCTGTAGTGCTCCTTTTGGCAGGTTGTACTAATTCCAAACCCGAGCCAACTAGTTCGCCTGTTGTAAGCATCACCTCGAGCCCATCGGCTAGCGAAGACATGCAGGCAAAAGTTTCCAGCACTACCACCGCTTTTTATGATGAGTATTCAAACTGCATGACGAATCCGCCGAAAGAAGCACAGGGGCAGGTTGGTAACTACTGCGCAGATCACAATCCAAATGCAACTGCTGCTCTACCGGCGAATTTAGTTGCCGGTGGGGTAGCACAGGCAGGGGCAGATCCGATTGTTTGTGCGCAGAGTTTCCCAATTAGCTATTCCGTTACCAGTTCCGAATTTGATTCAGCAACCAATACTGGTGTGGCATCGCTTACCGAAAAATTTGGCGCAAGCGATGTTGTAATCACGGTGGAGTTGCGTTACAAATCGAACAAAATGCTCGTCGATAACATTGTTTGTCCAAAGCCTTAATTTATTGGCCAAGTGTTACCCAGAATTTTAGCCAGCGACGTTCTCGTCTTCTTCTAGTTCAGTAGTTTTGGCTGGCACATTTGCCTGCATCTTCGCTACCAATTTGGCGTGTAACTCATAAGCCCACTCGCGACGCTGTTCGTCTGTCATGTCTTTGAGGCTGGGTAGTTTCACCAGGGAGATTTTCTGAGGTTTTGGTTGGTTTGTCATGCTAATTCCTTTTCATTTGATAGGTAGGGGATTGGATTAGAGGTAAAGCTTGGCTTCTTCTAATTGCTGCGGAGAAAAGTCATACTCGTTTTTAGAAGTGGTCGAATCTTGGGTGCCATAAGTTGCAGATTGCAGTTGCTCAACCACAGATTTGTACAGGCCTTTTGCCCATTCCATAATTTCTTCGTCGGTCATGGATGCCAGGGATTTTGGCAAGGCAATTTGAACCTTGTTTTTCTTTTTCGGCTTAGCCGGTTTTTCAGCGCTCATGCGACTGTCCTTTCGCTCTTCCAACTGACTTTCAGCTGGCTGATCTTCTCTCGGGGGCACCGTGCGCGTTGCGCGGTTGCCGCGTAGCAAGCCGAGAGGCTTAGCGCTACTTTCTTGATCTGTTATTCAGTTATGTTTTTAAGTTACCACGTGGCTCTGACAAAAAGTTTCTTAATTGTTCACGCCTAGAGCCCAGTGGTGAATCCGATTAGCTCGCCTGATTTTGGATCGCGGTTACATTCCCAATGACAGGCTTTGCAGGCGTAATCTGGATCGTTGTCTGTTACGCAACAACCACCAAGCACAATATCTTGGTTGTCAGCCATTTCCGCGGTTGAGAATCCGTATTGAATAGGACGAATTGTGCCTACGGCCTCACACCTTTTGCACACAGCGGTTGTCATCCATTGCTTCACATCACTCATGCGATGCCACCTTCGGTTTTATCTTGAGTTGGATCAACCTGACGAATCAATTCATCCACCTGTTCGGCAATTGGGTCCGGCATGCCAAAGAGCTCGTCGTAGGTATGGCGATTCTCTTCGTAATCGGCCATCTGGGCAGCGCGCACATCTGGCAGAATCACTGTCTCTTTGGCGATCTGTTGCGCCGATACCATGTCGCCAACTTCAAGATAGTAAGCGATTGCTTTCTGGGCAGAAATGGCTGACGCACGCGGATCAATCTGTTCCAGAACCTCGAAAAGAATATGGTGGAAGATAGCTTTGCATTTTGAGTTTGTTTGGCATTGCAAAGTAATGTTCAAACCGTTATTGGCAGCTTCAAGAGCCGAGTCTTTGTCGTCCATCATCATGTAGGCCTTAGCCGCGTAAACATAGCGCAAGCCATCAATGAGAGTCCAAGAATCATTTTCGTGTGAGACATCGTTAAGAATGTTTAGTACTTGTTCGGGCTCTTCAATGCCTAGCAGAGAATCTAGGTAGTAGGGCAGCATGCGGTGACGCTCGCCAACAAGACGTTTTGATTCTTGCGAATGCATGTAAGCCAAGGCAAAATGTTCACTAGCTAGTTCGAAGTTGCCATCCAGCAGCGCCAGGCGACCTAGACCGAAGTTTGCTCGCAGTTTCGTGCGCCAGCGCTTTGGGAACATGTTGAGCAAGGTGTTTGCCTGCTCGAGGTATTCACTTGCTTCGTTAGTAAAGGGGCTATGCCGAATCTCGGAAAAGCCCAACTCAACAAGAATTGTTGCTTGTCGTTTGGTGTCGCTGCGTTCGTAGTAGATCTTCTTAGCTTTTTTAAGCAGTGGCCCGCCTAAATCATGGTTCCCGGCCAGAACATGAACCTCGCCAACAAGTGCAAGAGATTCAACTTCGCAGGTTGGGCACGGGCAGGTTTTAGCTAAAGCTAGAGCTTTCTCCGCGGTATCCAACGCCTCAGCCACACAATTCATGGCCATGTAAACGAAAGTTAGGTTGAAATAGGCGTTGTAGATGGCGTGCGAATTCTCTGCAGCCTTCGCGTTCTCGATCGAGCGCAGGTATGCCTGCACTGCCTCGCGGTAGTCGCCCAAACTCATGAGCGAATCGCCCTTTTCTCGGGCCGACATTGCGGCGCCTCGGAAATCTTCGATTGAATCAAAAATTGTTTCAGATGATTTGTAGTGGTCAGCAGCTTTCTCAAACTCATTCATGTGCCAATAGACATCACCAATGTAGTTTTCGGTGCGAGCAGTGTCGGTATCGGCGCCGCAAGATAGCGATAAATCTGCAGATTCTTTATACGATTCAATCGCGGGTCCATACTCGCGCAAAGCTTTTTGGCTGTGACCCATTAGTTGTTTAGCCATGGCTGCTTCGCGCGCATACATTGAGTTCTTGTAAAGATCGAAAGCTTGTTCAGCAAACGTGAGCGCAATGCGATATTCGCCTTCATGAGTCCTTCGATGGTGAAGGTTGAAAAGGATTTGACCTTTCTCAAAGATGTTGACGTCGTTGTACTGCTCCCACAACTCGTCGTCGGACATTTCGCTGTAATCGTCGCTCAAGGCGGCCTCCATATGTCATCGTTGTCATCAGGCAACCGGGCCAGAGAATCTGGCGGGAGTGTTAAACCTACTCCT
>JBAXKB010000078.1:0-3374 GCA_037137575.1 Actinomycetes bacterium | reverse complement strand
CGCACCTGTCTTGTAAACAGGGGGTTAGGGGTTCAAGTCCCCTCGCTGGCCCTCGAGCTCTGAAAAATCTGCGCGACATACCCACTGCAAAATGTTCGGGGTAACCGCGAGTTTGTCTGGGGCTACCAATAACATTGAAGTGTGATTGACCCAGCCCGCGTAGTGCCCGCAGACGAATCTAATATTTTGCCTGAGCGCGATCAGCGCATTCTTGAATTCGAACGCCAATGGTGGAAATTTGCTGGCGCTAAGGAACAAGCAATCCGTGAACAATTCGATATGTCAGCGACGCGTTACTACCAAGTACTTAACGCACTTATCGATCATCCAGCAGCATTGAGTTTCGATCCAATGTTGGTCAAGCGTCTTGCGCGCATGCGTGCTTCTCGTCAACGCGCTCGTTCTGCTCGCCGTCTTGGCATTGAACTTTCCTAAGGTTCACTTTGTCCGCAGGGCAGTCATTTAATCAGCGAGTCACTCGGCCGCTGTTTGTCATGCTTTTAACTGTCGCAGTTTTGACTGGTGGCGGATTAACGCTGGCTAAGTTGCGGCCGTCAGCAACTACCACAGATGCAAATGGCAACGGGCCAAATCCATCTGCAGTTCCAACTGCTCGGCCGGCGGTAAATGTTTTTAATGGGACGGCAACTGCTGGGTTAGCTCGGCAAGTTAGCGAAGTATTGGCTTCTCGTGGCTGGCAGATTTCTCAGGTAGGTAACTGGGCGGGCAAACCACTGAAGAAAACTACAATCTATTTCCCGGCTGGGTATGCTGGGGCCGCAAATGTTTTAGCCAAAGAAACAAGTGCGATGGTTGCACCTGCTGGGACAAACATGAGCCAGACAACACTGACGCTCGTGTTAATGAAATAGCTCTGGCTCATCAATTCACACCCTTCCAACTTGCTAACAGGTTTAAGTATTCGTTCTGCTTGAGCCAACACGATTGCGTAAAAGGGTGTAGCCGAATGGCAATCCCCGCTGTTGAGGGCAAATTAGGCCGATTGATCGAGAAATATTCAAGTCTTGACGATGTTTGTTTTTTAGACGGATTAGCCACAGTTCTCAATGATGGCAAGCAGATTTCGACAGTTCCAGCTGTTGCAGGGGACTAATTCGGACCGAATTTCGCTATTTATGCGATTTGTTTCCAATTTTGTGCAATAGAGTGTTACTTGGTCGACCGCAAGCGCACGTCAGTTAGAGAGCAAGACTCGAAGACACAGATTCGCGAGCAAGCTGCGAACTCTCACCTTGGTGGGCAGGGAGCAAGGCCCGAACTAGCAAACGTTAGTTCGCCCCCAAAAGAAAGAGATGCCATGTTAGGCACTGTTAAGTGGTTCAATCAGGAAAAGGGCTACGGCTTCGTAGAAGTTGATGGCACCGAGCGCGATGTATTCGTTCATTACTCAGCAATTGAGATTGACGGATTCAAGACTCTTGAGCAGGATCAGCGAGTTGAGTTCGAAATTGGCGAAGGTCCAAAAGGCCCTCAGGCGGAACACGTCCGTCCAGCTTCAGCTTAATTTTTAAAAATAAAGGGTCTTAGGTTTTCCTAAGGCCCTTTATTTATGCCCAAAATCGCGTCCCGATTTGCACTCTAGGGGTCAGAGTGCCAACAATAGTATTAGCACTCGGCCCGTTCGAGTGATAATCAAATCCGGGAGCCTTGGCTCCAAACCGTTTGGCACAAAAGGAATCACACATGTCGAAGATGATCGCTTTCGATGAGGAAGCCCGTCGCGCACTTGAGCGCGGTATGAACACACTTGCTGATGCAGTTCGCGTCACACTTGGCCCAAAGGGTCGCAATGTTGTGCTCGAGAAAAAATGGGGCGCTCCGACCATCACAAACGATGGCGTTTCTATTGCTAAAGAAATCGAACTTGAAGATCCGTACGAAAAAATTGGCGCAGAGCTAGTTAAAGAAGTTGCTAAGAAAACAGATGATGTCGCTGGCGATGGCACAACAACTGCAACTGTTCTAGCCCAGGCGTTAGTTCGCGAAGGCCTTCGCAACGTTGCTGCTGGCGCGAACCCAATGGTTTTGAAGCGCGGCATTGAAAAAGCTGTTGACGCTATCTGCGCAGAACTTCTAGCGATGGCGCAGAAGGTTGATTCAAAAGAACAGATTGCTGCAACCGCATCTATTTCAGCTGCGGATCCACAGATCGGCGAAATGATCGCTGAAGCTATGGACAAAGTTGGCAAAGAGGGCGTAATCACTGTTGAAGAGAGCAACACTTTCGGACTTGAACTTGAACTAACCGAAGGTATGCGTTTCGACAAGGGTTACATCTCGCCTTACTTCGTTACTGACCCAGAGCGTATGGAAACAGTTCTTGAAGATCCGTACATCTTGATTGCTAACTCAAAGATTTCATCAGTTAAGGACCTAGTTCCGATTTTGGAAAAGGTTATGCAAAGTGGCAAGCCGCTTGCAATCATCGCTGAAGATGTTGAAGGCGAAGCACTTGCAACTCTTGTAGTTAACAAGATCCGCGGTAACTTCCGCTCAGTAGCAGTTAAAGCCCCAGGCTTTGGCGATCGTCGTAAGGCCATGTTGCAGGACATCGCAATTTTGACCGGCGCACAGGTAATCAGCGAAGAAGTTGGTTTGAAACTTGAGAACACCGACATTGAACTTCTTGGTAAAGCCCGCAAGGTAGTTGTGACCAAGGACGAAACCACAATCGTTGAAGGTTCAGGCGACGCCGATCAGATTGCTGGTCGTGTTTCACAGATTCGTAACGAGATTGAAAAGTCAGATAGCGATTACGACCGCGAGAAGTTGCAAGAGCGTCTAGCGAAACTGGCTGGCGGCGTGGCAGTTATCAAGGCTGGCGCAGCGACTGAAGTCGAACTGAAAGAACGCAAGCACCGCATTGAAGATGCAGTGCGTAACGCGAAGGCAGCTGTTGAAGAAGGCATCGTTGCCGGCGGTGGCGTTGCACTACTTCAGGCTTCTGAAAAAGCATTCAAGACACTTGTACTTGAAGGCGAAGAAGCAGTTGGCGCCAACATTGTAAAAGTTGCAGTGGAAGCACCATTGAAGCAGATTGCAACGAATGCCGGCCTTGAAGGCGGAGTTGTTGCGGAGAAAGTTCGTAACTTGGAATCAGGTTTTGGACTAAACGCAGCAACTGGCGAATACGTAGACCTAATCAAAGCCGGCATCATCGATCCAGCCAAGGTAACACGTAGCGCATTGCAGAACGCAGCATCTATTGCAGCATTGTTCCTAACCACTGAGGTAGTTATTGCAGATAGGCCAGAGAAGTCGGCTCCTGCTATGCCAGGTGGCGGCGACATGGACTTCTAAGTCCAGAACTTTTAGTTAGCCCCCATGCCAGTTGGTGTGGGGGCTAACTTTTT
>JBAXKB010000077.1:0-3375 GCA_037137575.1 Actinomycetes bacterium | reverse complement strand
GCCATTAGATGGTGAGCAAATTGTTATGTGTTGAGTCCACTATTTTGTCCAGATGGGTAAGTACAATTTGGCTATGAGTACAACAATTATTTTTATCGTCGTTTTAGCCCTATTGGTTCTATTTCTTGTTTCGCAGTACAACAAGCTAACACGACTCAATGTGGGCGTTGACGAAGGTTTCGCCCAGATTGAAGTTCAATTGCAGCGACGTTCAGACTTGATTCCAAATCTGGTTGAGACTGTAAAGGGCTATGCATCGCATGAATCTGATGTTTTGCAGAAAGTTGTGGAAGCAAGAGCTGCTGCAACGGGCGCCCAAGGCCTAAACGAGGTTGTAGCTGCTGATGGTTCGCTCACCTCAGCACTACGTGGACTTTTGTCGATCACAGAAAACTACCCAGATCTAAAAGCTTCGGCTAACTTCATCGCACTGCAGGAGGAGCTTTCAGCAACTGAGAACAAAGTGGGATTTGCGCGCCAGTACTACAACGATCGCGTGCGTCAGTTAAATCAAGCGCTAGTTACTATTCCAACAAGTTTCTTTGCCGGTATGGCAAAAGTTGTCAAGCGAGATTTTTACGAGGTAGATAGTCCAGAAAAACGCGACGTTCCTAAAGTCTCTTTTTAATTTTCAAAGGCCGGTAAATTACCTTGGATTTTCATGCCCAACAGGCAGCAAATCAACGCAAGACTTACGCACTTCTAATTGGAATGGCTGCTGTTGCAGTCGTGCTGATTTACGGGGTTGGGATTTGGCTGGGGCAGGGAAGTGCCATGCTGTTTCCGCTGGCGGTAATTCTCGCGCTCTTTATGGTCTGGGGTTCGTACTACAACTCAGACAAGCTTGTGCTAACAATGACTGGCGCACGGATAATTGACCACGATTCAGCGCCGCAGCTTTTCAACCTGGTGCAAGAAATTACAATCGCAGCCGGTATGCCCATGCCAAAAATCGCCATTGTTGAAGATGCTGCGCCTAATGCTTTTGCAACTGGACGGGATCCAGAACACGCCGTTATTGCCTTCACTAGTGGAATTTTGAGTTCAATGGATCGTGAGGAGCTTCAGGGTGTTGCCGCACACGAACTAGCGCACGTAGCAAACCGTGACACATTGGTGATGGCGGTTGCGGCCACCACGGCAGGTGCTATCGCAATCATTAGCGACATGGCTATCCGTATGAGTTGGTTCACTGGCGGCAATCGCCGCGATAACAACAACGACAGTAATGGTATTGGCGCAATAGTTGGCCTGGTGGCCATAATTCTGGCACCCATCGCCGCATTGCTTCTGCGTTCAGCCATTTCGCGTAAGCGTGAAGCTTTGGCAGATGCAACTGCAGTAGCTTTTACTCGCAATCCAACGGGTCTTCGCCGGGCTTTGGAGAGTTTGGCCGCCGACAGCACTGTGGTGGCGCAGAAATCAAACGCAGTTGCACACATCTGGATTGAATCACCGCTCGATAGCAGCACAACTAGCAAGTTGTTTGCGACACATCCACCGATTGAAGAGCGGATTGCACTGTTGAAACAAATGGAAGGGACAGGACCGGTCGCATCATGAGTGAAATTTTTGAGGGGTCTTGGATTCAGTCCGAAAATCCAGATTTAGCTGACGCGAAAATAGTTACAAGTGTTTTCAACAATCATCGGGTAGATGTTTATGTGCCAGATGAGGTAAACGCGCAGACGCCGGTTTTGGTAATGCACGACGGTAAGAACCTGTTTTGGCCGGAATTTTCGACAATGGGAAACACATGGGGTGTTATCCCCGTAGTTCAGAACTTGCCGATACGCCCTGTTGTAATTGGCGTTTGGGTTAAAGACCTGCCAGAAATTCCTATGATTCGCTTGTTTGAGCTGACTCCGCAACAGGTTGTTGAAGCTGATCCAAGTGTCTGGACTGAGATGTTAGCGGTATCTAATGCCGGTCAAGGTGCGCCGATTGGCGATGAGTATCACCGGATGCTGACACAAGACATTGTGCCAGCGGTCGCTAGTGAACTTGGGCTAGACCTTGACCGCGAGCGAACAGCACTGTGTGGGTCGAGCATGGGCGGCTTAACCAGTCTTTATGGCGCCGCGCTTTATCCAGAGTTTTATGGAACCGTTCTGGCGCTTTCAACACACTGGGCCTACTGGGATCGCAAAATCATTCCTGATTTACTGTCGATGCTCTCGCATAATCCGAGAGCACGGATTTGGACCGATCGAGGTACTGAAGAGCTAGATGCCATGTATGAAGGTTTGCACGAAGAAGCTGCGGATTATCTGCGAGCTAACGGCTGGCAAGATGGCCGAGAACTTCAAGCGCACGTTTTTTCAGGCACAAACCATTCTGAGCCCGTTTGGCATGATAGGTTGCCACAGATTCTGAACTGGTGGCTTAGTTAGCTAATTGAGGCGAAGGTGCCGTGGCATCAGTGTGATCGCACGGATCGTTGGCGACATTTGAACCGCAGTTAGTGCAAAGCAAGACTAGTTTTCTACACGCTAGATTTGCGCAATTGAAAAATGAACTTGTCGGGCTTTCGCATTTCTCGCACGAGCCCAGAACTTTTGCTTCGTCACTGAAATCAATAGTCATGCGTTTATCAAAGACGTAGAGGCTGCCTTCCCAAAGCCCAGCATCGCCAAATGTTTCGCCGTAACGAACGATGCCACCTTTGATTTGATACACCTCTTCGAATCCGCGGGAAACCATAAGCGAAGACAGAACTTCACAACGAATTCCGCCGGTGCAGTATGTAACAACAGGCTTGTCTTTTAAATGATCGTATTTGCCGCTATCTAGTTCAGCAATGAAGTCATGAGTTGTTTCCACATCTGGAACCACAGCATTCTTGAATCGACCAATTTCAGCTTCGAAGGCATTGCGACCATCGAAGAAGGTCACGTCGTCCCCACGCGCCGCCACTAGTTCATGGACTTGCTCAGGCGATAAATGCTTGCCACCGCCAATGATTCCGTTGCTATCGACCTTGATTTCATTTGCTGCGTTAAAAGTGACAACCTCGTCGCGCACCCGCACTTTCAGCCGTGGGAAATCATCTCCGAGCCCATCAGACCACTTGAAATCAATTTTTTTGAATGGTCCGTAGCTTTTTGTCTTTGCAATGTAAGTCTTTAGTGATTCCATCGAACCGCCCAAGGTGCCATTAATTCCATGCTTGGAAATAATGATGCGGCCTTTTAATCCCAAGGATTCGCATAGCGTGTTTTGCCATAGTTGGATCGCTTCTGGGTCATCCAACGGCACGAATCCGTAATACAGGATGATTTTCGGCAAGTCTTTGGTCACAGAGTGATTTTATAACCGATAGGAGAGTGAGAGAAATCAATTTGACATTAGTTGTGTCCGAGAGGGGACTTGAAC
>JBAXKB010000076.1:0-3521 GCA_037137575.1 Actinomycetes bacterium | reverse complement strand
ACCCACGGATTATGAGTCCGATGCTCTGACCGACTGAGCTACCGCCCCTGCCCGATAAGTTTACTGATTTATAAGAGTAAATCGAATTCGGGTAGGGGCACTCCTTTTTCCCCTAAAGTTCACTTGCAGCAGTTGTGGATTGATATTGAAATAGTTCTCACGTTGTTGCTGATTAAAAGCGAAAACTGTTTAGGCAATTGCTTTAAGTAAAAACTGTCGGCAAAGTCACAAATACAAATTTTATCCAAATACGCACTTTTGGAAATTTCGTAATCAATATCAGGAGTACTTTCCAATTAAAGGTATCTCGGCCTTTGTTAGAAAGTCGGTGTTTAAATGTCCGGTTGGTTATCCAACTTCATGAATGTTCCAGCAAAATATATTCACTTCAATAGTTGGCTTCAAATATCAGTTTCAAATCTAATCGTCATAGTAATTATGCTCGCACTCTTCGCAGCTGCAATCCTGCTGCCATTCCCGGGTGCGCGCAGCAAATCAAATAAGGTTCCTGGTGAGAAAAAATGAACACCGAAACCCAGACCACGGAAGATTCAAAGATGTGGACGGCACGCCTACGAAATAGTTGGCAGCGAAATCTACCGATCGACAAACTTCTTCCTGATACCCAGCCTGCCTATGTTGCATCATGGATATATGTCTTCGGCGTCCTAACTCTGGTGGCACTTGTGGACATAGTAATTTCAGGCTTGATCTTGTCATTCGCAGGACCAGCTTGGTACCACAGTTCCTCGCTTGGCCTATTCGTTAATAGCCTTCACTTCTGGGGAGTGCAGCTCTTCTTCGTGTTCATGGTTGTTCACTTGTGGGGAAAGTTTTGGATGGCTGCCTGGCGTGGGCGTCGAACTGCAACCTGGATCACTGGCATGGTGGCATTCCTCGCTTCCATCGGCACCGCTTTTACTGGTTACTTGATTCAAACCAATTTTGACTCACAGTGGATCGCCTTCGAAGCGAAAGATGGATTCAACGCAGTTGGCGTTGGCGCATTCTTCACGCCAACCAACATTGGACAAATTATGTTGATTCACGTGGCATTACTTCCGCTAGTTCTTGGAATTCTCACAGTGATGCATGTGCTACTGGTTCGCAAACACGGCGTCGTCCCGCCAATTGATGCACAACCTGAAATCGAGGTCGTGTAATGAAAACCCAAACTGCCAAACAGGAATTTGATGCAGCTCCATGGACTGGTCGGGTGCGAAAGTACGACATAGTAAAGGAAGCCACAATTGCATTTGTAATAGTTTCCATGCTCATTGTTTTGCTTTCATTAGCCTTTTCCTCACCAGACGACAAACAACTTACGTTCCGTGATTGGGCGCGAACTAATCCCACTAACTTTTACGCCACCACGGTGCAAGAGCTTGCTGGAACATCCGAAAGCGCCGGTTATGGTCCGCCCTACAACAGCGCTAGCGATGGTCTAAACATTGGACCACTGTGGTTACAAAAATGGGCTGGCGTTACGCATCCTGTCGACATACCGAATGATTTAGTAATCACGCCGCTAACCCTTTCTGTTCTCTCCGCAAAGGAAAACTGGGCGCTAGCCACATGGAAGTCAGCAACTGCAGTCCAACAGACGACATGGGCAACCACCTACGACACGGCCATAGCCGATGCCAATGGTAATTACGCTGCAGCATCAGGCGGGAATTATGGTCCGGTACCGGTTTTAGCCAAAGCGCTAACTCACATCGCCGCCAAAGGATCTCTGGACGCGTTACTTCTTGCCGGTGGAAATTTCTATTCCACTGATAATACGAAGCAAATCCTATTCTTCGGCGATGGAGCCTACCTTGACGATGCAGCCACTGCGGCGAATCTGCAGGGCAATAGTTGGGGCATGATGAATGAAACTGGCCGTTACCCAGGGCAAGCTTGGTTATGGCTGTATTCAATCTGGTATCAAGTTCCACCATTCGTAAATGAGGAATCGGCACCATTTGGTTCAAATGCTGATGCTTATATCATGATTCTTGTCCTCGGTCTTACTTCAGGGCTGTTGTTCGCACCGCTAATTCCGGGCTTGCGTTCTATCCCACGAGTCATTCCGTTGCATCGCAAGATTTGGAAGTCGTACTACTCGGAAGAAAATATTTAGATATATTGTTGAACAGATGAACTGTGGGGATTGGCGCAAAAACGTTTCAGTCCCCACAGTTCTATTCAGGGCAAATTGAACCGTTACCGATGATCGTTTCGGCAATTTTCTGCAGGCAACTTAATTAGGAGCTGATTCAGAATCCTGCAGTAACAGACATATCCTTGAACGCTGGAACTAAATGTTGTGTTCGAATACACAAACTAGATCTAGTTACAGCTAGCATTGCTGCAGTGAAGAAAGTTATCGTACATATTCAGGTGCGGCAAGCGATCTAGGGGAAAGTGAATTTTGTCATGATAAGTAGCCGAACATCATTAGTTAATAAATATTTTGTTACTGCGATTCTCGCTGTTTGCACCAGTTTGCTTCTATCCGTTGGAGCGGCATCTAGCGCTACCGCAGAAACTGTATTCGAATCAAGTACCAATGGAGATGGCACTTTAACCATCACCAGTTGTATAGATTGCACTGACGCTGTTGTCATTCCATCCGAGATTTCAGGCACTCCTGTTACCGCAATCGGTGCCACCGCATTTTTCCGATTGGATTTAACTTCAGTAACTATTCCGAACTCGGTGAGATCAATCGGCGTTAGTGCTTTCAGTAGCAATAAATTAACATCCATCACGCTACCCACTTCGCTAAAGACGCTAAAGGCTGACGCTTTCTCGTGGAATGAATTGAAATCTGTTGTAATACCTGACTCGGTTGTAACTATTGGGGACTCTGCGTTCCACATGAATAAAATTTCTTCGCTGACACTTGGCAATTCGGTGACCACAATTGGCGAGTGTGCGTTCTGCATGAACAACCTGCGAAAGCTGACTATCCCAAGCTCAGTTACAAAGATTGGCAATATTGCATTCGCAAATAATCACTTCACTTCTGTTGTGGTTCCTGAAACTGTAACGTCCATGGGCTTTGAAGTATTTCTGGCCAGGATACCTAATGGCGATCCAACCCCAAACTATCGCGGAGGCGCAGTGATCACCGGTGTTGCTAAGTCAGGCAACTTGTTAACCGTAAACAAGGGTTCTTGGTCCAGCGAGAAAAAGGCCACCTACTCGTACCAGTGGTACTCCTGCACTTCGCGAAATCGGTGGGTAATTAGAGCAACCAAAATCCCGACAGATTGCGATCCAATCACTTCGGCAACTGGTAATACTTTCAAGTTGACTAAGCAAGAGAAAAACAAATTTGTCACGGTTTTGATTACGGCTAAGAGTTCATTCGGATCGACCAAAATTTTGTCTGCAACTCTTGGCTTAATTAAATAGGTGAGTAAAAAATACTAAATAGTCAGGGAAGCCAGACTTACTAGGGCACCTTCATCTACGCGCATCACTGTCCATTCGTTCATGGGTTTAGCTCCGAGTAACTCATAGAACTCGAT
>JBAXKB010000075.1:0-3530 GCA_037137575.1 Actinomycetes bacterium | reverse complement strand
TTACCCGCCAGCCTGGATCAAGTGCAGTGCCATCAGAATCGATGAAAGCACCTTCGCGCTCTGGGAAGACATAGCCATCAGATTGGCGGATTAACTGATCTTTTTTCGCATCATATATAACAATGCTGGCGTACTGGTAAGCGGTAGTGAAATCGTTCACTTTCAGATATGAACCTTTTGGATTGGTCATAGGGACCAAAAGCGTTGAAAGATTGTTTAGAACTGTGTCAGTGTTGAGCTCGGCTTCGGAATAAACCAGCCAGCCCACTGGAGTTCGAGGAACACCAGTAGCGTCAAACTTCGGATTTGTAATTTCTTTAAACGACTTTTGAGTACCTAGATACACCACATTTGTGGTTGGGTCGGTTACTAGTAATGCAACAGTTTTTCCATCGTGAATAGGCACAATCGAGTACTGCGGGCTGTCGGGAATTAGCTGAATGTTGTCCAGAACTATGTGATCGATAGCTTCTGGCCGAGAGATGAAATGCGCAGTTGAATAGTTGCTGAAAGCTGCAGTGGCGGTGAACATAATCGGATAAATCTGGAAGACGATTAGCAGAATTGTTCCAGGCAACAACCATCTTGATGCTCTTGCCCGCTTGGAAATGTAAACGTAGTTAATCGCGATGGTTGCAACTAGTAGCCAGACCAGACCAAGCCAATTGCGAGAAACCAAAAGGTGCGAGCCGGCCCAGAATGCTAGTGAATCAACCAGCCCGAGAAATACGATTCGGAAGAGAATCCCGACCACTAAACCACTCCAATTTCAAAAATGAATGATGCCTGTCTTGCACAGAATGTGTGGCAACTGAATCACAGTTGCCACACATTCTGTTTCGAGCCTAGAGACTCAGTTATTGACCCTTACTTGACTGCCTTCGCCACAATATCTTTCGCGGCTTTAAAGCGATCTGCAGCATGCTTCTTCGCTTTTACCTGACCCCATGCATTTGCAACTGGTGTCCAAACCGCGCCCATTTCCAAAATCTGCGGCATGGTGATAGCACCTTGTCCTGCAGCCAAGAACGCAGCACTATCTACGTCCTTAAATTGCGCGCGAGCCTGAAGGTTAGCCGGTGTGCGAATTGTCTGATTTGCAATCAGCAACTGCGTTGGCTTGGTTGTGAGGTCTGCTAGAACGCCATTTACCTTCAAGGTAATGTTGTGCTTGCTTGGTCCTGCCCACTTGGTCATCATGACGCCTTGAACACCGTAGAACGGAACTGGCTTGATGCCCTTGATGATGGCCGGAACTGCAGAGATTTCGTAGTTAATGTTCTTCAAACGAATCTTGTCAAGGTTCCAAGGACCAGTAATCATGAAGGGCGCTTGGTTACTTGTGAAAGCTGCCAAAGCGGTATCACCAGTCACGTTTGCATTGATTAATTTCTCTGCGTACCACTTGTCGATAAGCGGAGCATTCTTAAGGAATGTGCGGTTTGCAATACCTAAGTCATGTACATTCCAGTTGCCTGAAGTACCACCAAAGATGTAGCCGCCAAGACCCGAGAAGAATGGGTACATGTGATATGCATCGCCAGGAGCAACAGCGAGAGCAAACTTTGCTTTACTGTGCTTCTTCAGGAAGGTCTTTGAATCAGCTTCGAATTCTGCAAATGTTTTTGGCACTTTACGAACCAGATTCATATTGGTGAACAAAGCAACGTTTTCAACTGTCATTGGCACACCATAATTTGCGCCTTTAAGGTTGAATGCAGCCTTATCCCGAGCAGCAAACTGCCCTGCGTTAGCTAGAGTCACTGGCAAGATCATGCCCTGCGCTTTTAGCGGACCAATCCAGTCATGTGCACCAATAATAAGATCAGGCGCATCAGCATCTGCCACTGTCGCTAGCTTGTCCTTGGCTCCATCTTTACCAACCACATTCACCACAACCAACGGATGGTTGCGGTTGTACGTACGTGCCCACGCTTGGAATGCGCTGGCGCGGTTAAGGTCGGTCCAAATTGTGATGGTTGTTGGTGTTGCGTGCGCAGCAGGAATACCAACCATGGCAGTGACCATGAGGCTCGCTACTGCAGCTGCGATGAAACCATATTTCTTACTCTTCATTTTTCTCCTCCATAGGATTGAAGCTCGATGAGTGAGTTAAAACTCGCCCGCCATTTTCGGTTATTTGATTGTGATTCTGTATTGGGCCGTGAACACCATGTAGGCGACATTTCCCTTTTGCGTTACATTCAACTTGCAAGTTCCTGGATCTTTAGCGATTAACTTGCCGGCTTTAATTTTGCAATTAAACGGAGTTAACACAAACCAAGTCACTGCCAACTTTGCGCTGGTCTTCATAGGCAGAGCTGCAGACTTGCCATGCTTAAGCGTGCCTACCACGCCACTTAAAGTTTGCCCACTCTGAATAGCTGGGTCTGGTGCTTGTTGCTTTGTCCAAACTGTTGGGTAACCCTGCTTCAACCACACTTCGCTAACTGAGCCAGCAATCGCAATTGTGCGTTGTCCACCAAGTCCGCCTGGCTGTTCGCCAAAACCTAAATCAACCTTTGAGCCATTTGTGATCTTCACGATTGAAGTGGTTGCAGCTCTGTCTGTTACATAAGCGCAACCAAGACGGCCAAAGCCAGGATCTACTGCAGTGAAGGTGTGTTTTATCCCATCAGCAATTGTGGTCATTGACCAGCCGCCGAAATCCTCAATTGGGCGACTGTAGTGCACAACAACCAAGTTGCCATTCGGATTCTGCGCCTGCTGGCTTAAAACAAGGAACGTTCCACCGTCTTCATCAGCAGTGATGTCTTCACCCATGAAAAGGCTCGCATTGAGCCAAACATCCGTGTACTTCTTGTCGCTGAGCGTTGCCGTAAATTTGTGTGACTTAAATGTCAACGAATCTGCGCCCTTGCGCAGAATGTAATCCTGAGTCAGTTGTGAGATTTCAGGTACCTGAATCATGGCCACACGGCCGAAACAATCATTCGTTGTTGAGAATGGAATTGCTTTGTTATCGGCAGCGTTTAATTCCTGAGTCTTGATGTCCCAACCGGTGTACTTGTTATCAGAGCGGTTGTAGTGAATTCGAAGTACGCGATCGTTTGGGTTAGAGGTGTAAACCACTGGGTCGCCCTGCTTAACCCATACTTCAGTATCGCCAGTCGCTTTTAGTGCGATAAAGCGGTCGTCTGGAATGTCTGCCTTAGCCCAAGACCAGTTTGTTCCGATACGAACAAGGAAACCAATGTTAGTAGCTGCGTTGCCCACTGCGAAAGTTGCCTTTACGCCGTATTTATCGGTTGAATCAAATTGCAACCCTTCAGTTCCGTTTGGATCTGGTGTTGCCCCCGTGTTCCAAACCCACATATTCCAGCCGTCATAAACTCCGCATGGATCCTTTTCGCAGAAGCCGTTATCGGCAGTGCCATTGGAATCTACCGATGAACGGTAATAGTGAATGGTTAGATTGCGCGCAGGTGTGTCGGCTTTAGCTGGTGCTGAAATCACGCCAGCGGTCAATAGCCCAAGTGATACAACAGCGATCAAGGCTTTGCGAGCCT
>JBAXKB010000074.1:0-3643 GCA_037137575.1 Actinomycetes bacterium | reverse complement strand
ATTCACACAGCATCGCCTTTTCCACTGATCCAACCAAAATCCGAGGAAGATTTGATTCGCCCAGCCGTTGATGGAACTCGTCGCGCCTTGAATGCCGCGAATGCTGCCGGTGTTTCTCGAGTGGTTCTAACTTCCTCTATTGCTGCAATTTATGGGGGACAGCCTGCTGGCATGGAACTTAATGAAGAACTTTGGACAGATGTAAATAATTCAAAGGTTGATGCATACTCAAAGTCCAAAACCCTAGCGGAACAAGCTGCTTGGGAGTTAGCGCAAACTCATGGATTGCAACTCACAACGATTAACCCAAGCGTTGTTGTCGGGGCACCACTAGATAAACACTTTGGCTCATCAATCTCAATCATTGAACGGTTAATTAATCGAAAAGATCCTGTTCTGCCAAAACTTACCTTTGCATACGTGGATGTAAAGGACGTTGCACGGTTGCATGTTGCTGCATTAGAGAATGTGGCTTCGGTAGGACAGCGTTACTTGGCTACATCAGATTCATTGTCGTTCGCAGAAGTTGTTTCAGCAATGCAAGGCGCATTTCCACAGCGTAAATTTGTAACGCGTATTGCACCTAATTTTCTGATCAAATTTGTTGCCTTATTTGATAAGACGGTGAAAGGTTCGCTTTCATACCTAGATAAACCAATGATTACCTCAAACACGAAAGCGGAACAAGCATTCAATTTCAAGTTCCGGCCTGCTCGAGAATCTATAGTTGAGTCAGCACGATACCTAATTGAAAACAACCTAGTAAAAAAGTAACTTCTTATAGAAATTTAGATAAGGATTAGGCATGGCAGAAGATTATGAAGTTCATACGCTCCTTACCAAGCGCCTAGAGTTGCATCTTGTTTCGCCAAAACATTTGTTGTTGCTTGCTGATGGAGAATTTGAAAACTCATTACTTGAGCCGCTCGGTTTCACCAACCCAACAAATGTTCTTGTTGAAGGGCATAGTCCAGTTCGGTGGCGCGCGCCACAAGTTCGTGAAGACGTAACGCTAAATCGTTGGTTTATTCGCTGGATTGTTCTGGCACAAACTAAGGAAGTAGTTGGCTCAATCTCTTTTCACAGTAAACCTGATGAAAACGGCATGATCGAGATTGGGCTTGGTATTTCACCTGAGTATCAAAATAATGGTTACGCAACTGAAGCGTTAGTTGCGATGTGGAATTGGGTAAGCACTCAACCAGGTGTTGAAACTTTGCGGTACACCGTGAGCCCGGAAAACGCACCGTCACAAAAAATCATTGCCAAGTTTGGTTTTGCTCATGTAGGGGTACAAATTGACGACGAGGATGGACCCGAAGACATTTATGAAATGTCAGTTCAAGATTGGCGTATGTTCGTAGCCAACGAAGTTCATTAATTCGACAAGCTGTTGGCTATAGAATGTCAGTTGAAATGAAACCCAATCTTTCAGTAGTTGTTCGTGAATGGACGCGTATTGGCGCTTTGGGCTTTGGCGGACCACCAGCTCACATTCGAATGTTGCGCAAACTATGTGTCGAAGATAACTCATGGGTTACTCCAGATGAGTTTGAGGACGCCGTCGCTGCGGTAAACCTGCTACCTGGACCCGCGTCAACTCAACTTGCAATCTATTTAGCGTGGAAACAGCGCGGCAAGGCCGGAGCTCTGCTCGGTGGTTTGTCTTTCATCCTTCCTGGTCTCATTGCAATCGTGATCTTGTCTTATTTTTTCTTGGATTCAAATGCACCAGGTTGGATTATTGGCGCAGGATTAGGGGCTGGGGCTGCTATTCCGGCTATAGCGCTTAGTGCTGGCTGGGCACTTGTCAGTCCAAGCCGTGCACGTTGTGCCAACAGGAAGCGCTGGTATGCCTATTTAATTCTCGGCGTTCTTGCAGTTCTGACTTTAGGAAGTTGGGCGGTATTGGCCATCATTCTTTGTGGACTTATTGAACTAGCTATTCGCCACAAGAATATGTCGCCAAGCGCTTACTCAGTTTTAGCAACGCCAAAGGCGGCAGTCGTAACACTAAGTCTGACATCGTCAATCGCTTGGGTTGCATTTAAAGTAGGCGCGCTCTCTTACGGCGGCGGGTTTGTGATCATTCCGCTCATGCAATTTGATGCTGTGACCAAATATCACTGGATGACTGGTTCTCAGTTCTTGACTGCCGTTGCACTTGGTCAAGTTACCCCAGGTCCCGTTGTGCAAACTGTTTCGGCAGTTGGGTTCGCGGCGGCTGGAATAACCGGAGCGCTTGTAGCCGCTTTTGTCGCGTTTGCTCCTTCATTTATTTTCGTTCTTTTAGGTGCGAAACATTTTGAGAATTTGCTGAAGAATTCCAGGGTTCGGGCATTTATTGATGGGGCTGGCCCGGGAGCCATTGGGTTGATAATTGGCTCAGCATTTTTGTTGGGTCGCCACTTTGACCAAACGTGGCAATACGGCCTGCTAGCCATTGCAATAGGTGCAGTATTTGCTTTTAAACGTGGAACAGTTGTAGTAATTACCAGCGCCGCGATTATGGGAGTGCTACTTAACAGCCTTTTCAGTTAAGTGCTTGTTCAGCAGTTAGGCGTTAGTTAGTAACACAGGAACTTTTGCTGTTTCAATTCCAACTTCTAGATAATGGCTCACTCTAAGAAGTTTTGGCTGGTTTTAATCCACCTGTATCGCTTCAAAATTTACACAATCACGAAGTCTTAGTGAAGCGAAGCGTAGCGATTTTGAATGGACGAAGCTCCAAGTGAATTTTGCCCTCCTGCGAATTCATGAGAATTGCTTGATTTTCGGCTTCACGTTCTAGAAGATCCACAACAACGGAGTTTTCGTATTCAAAATTGACTGAAATTTTGGCAAGAGTTCTGTCGCCGGTGCCTTCGTAAAGGCGCACGATTACATCACCTGACCCATCTTCGGCTAACTTCACTGCCTCAACAACCACATTGGCATTCTCAACAACAATCAAAGGTTTTACAGGATTTTGGCCTGTGTGGTTGCGCAACGGTAAATTCATGCGGAAACCCTCAGAGATTGACTCAACAACGTTTGTACCAACTTTGATTGAAGTACGAACAACATGCTGGCCTTGATCTGCGTTTGGATCAGGGTAAATCGGTGCGCGCAGAATAGATTCGCGAACCTGTGTGTACGAACCGCCTTCTGCCCGCTGTTTACGAGTGACATCGTGGCCATAGGTGGAATCGTTTGCGATAGTCACGCCGTAGTTTGGTTCAGAAATCTGCAGCCATCTTTGCGCGCAAGTTTCAAAACGGGCAACATCCCAAGAGGTATTGGTGTGGATTGGGCGCTTGATGTTGCCAAATTGGATTTCCGAAGTTGCTGTGTCAGATTGCACATCGAGGGCAAAGACAAGTTTCATCAACTTGTGGGTCTCGTGCCAATCAATTTTTGACTCAATCTCTACGACTTTTGAGTCACTGAGCAGAAGTACGTCTTGGACGATTTTTGAGCTTCCGAAACTTCGAGAGATACGCACGCCAGATCCAATCGCTGAGTCTGTAATGAGTTCTATGGTATCTAAGTCACGAACCTCAGAGTCGTTATGCATGTAGTGGTCTTGAATTTCCCAAGCATCCCATACGGTCGGTAGATCGCGATAGATATGAATAACATTCGCATGTGTGCCAGTGGGAAT
>JBAXKB010000073.1:0-3723 GCA_037137575.1 Actinomycetes bacterium | reverse complement strand
GAATAGAAACGCCCGCTTAGAAAAATTTCCAGAGCATCCATAAGGGAAGTCTAAGCAAACTTGGTAATTTCCACTCGCATTGTAGCCAATTACCAGAATTTCTCCTTGTCAAGCAATAGAGTGCAACTGACAAAGATGTCGGTTATGTGTAGGGATGGTGCCATGAACAAAGCACTGCGAACATTAGCTGTGATTGCTATCGGATCACTAGTAGTTAGCCTTTGTGCAATTCTAGCGATGGGTGTAAGTAAACCCCCTTCGGTTTTACAGGCAATCGAAAGTGGCACAGCGCAAACTCCAGAAGGTCTGCTACCGGCAGCCCACATGGAGATAAGTATTTGGCCAGACAGCATGCAAGGTATGCACGGAGCAAATGGTGGAGCACATCCTGACTTTGTTAGCTATGGACCTACTTCTCACTTTCAGGTACCAGCACATTCAGTGGTAACAATAACTTTCAAACAATACGATTCCGGTGAAAAAATTTGGAATCCATACTTTTCAAAAGTTCACGGAACTGTTGATGGCACGATGACACTTGATGGCAAAAAAGTTTCTGGGATAAATCCAAATGCAGTTGGGCACACTTTTACAGTGCACGGCATGAATACTGGCCAGCCGGACATGTTCTTGAGTATTCCGCTACCTCCGACAGATGAAAACGCTGAACCGCAATCAAATGGATATGTAAAACCCCACATTATTACCGCTACTTTCATCACTGGCGATGCCGGCCAATACATCTGGAACTGTGAATACCCTTGCGGCGATGGCTCATACGCCAAGTTTGGAAACGCAATGAGTACTGGTGGCTACATGTCGGGAATCTTTGATGTGGTTGATGCAAATGCTTAGTGAAACAGATGAAGAGACGTTGAGCTCGTCACCTAAGCGATTTAGTTCGTTCATTGCGCGCAAGGAAGTACAGCAAGCATTACGAGCCTGGGTATTTTGGGCAGTAACACTTGGCGGACTTGGCTACCTATTTATTCCACACCTAATGAGTGACTCCGCTTCGCAAACCATGGACATAGTTAAAAGCACGTTCATGACTTTCTACTATGCATCAGTGCCGGTGGCTGCAGTTGTGTTAGGGATAGCAACTCAAACGGTTTTGCATAATCGCCACACTGGAACTACTCCGCCCCCGGATGAAAACCCAGCTATAGAAACTAACCAGATGGCCAACATCGTCTGGGTAATGATCTCTTCTGTACTTTGTGTTTTCCTTTTAGTTTGGGGACTCGTTGTTGAAAACGTAGTTGCTGAACCTTCTCGTGCCGCTAACGCAATGGTCGTGAATGTCACAGGGCAACAGTGGGTCTGGACTTTCAACTATCCAGTGGCACACAAAGACACGAATGAGCTTTACCTGCCCGTCGATCAGCCAGTCATCTTCAAAGTTCAATCAAAAGATGTAACCCACGCATTTTGGATTGTGCAGATGGGGATCAAGATAAATGCTAATCGCGGTGAAATAACGGAAACAGCGGTAACTCCCAATAAAATCGGCGTTTTTGATGTTAGGTGTGCTGAACTCTGCGGACTCCTCCATGCCCACATGCAAACCCGAGTACATGTCGTATCAAAGGCAAACTACGAAAAGTGGCTAGCCGAACAAGGGAGTGTTGAACAATGGCCAGCGAGCTAATCACGGAAGATACCACCCGTCACTCCGCCAATAAATCAGTTGGCATTATCCGGCATTTGAATTTCGGTACTGCCATCATTGTCGGCGCTCTATCGGCCGTCACAGTCAATCGAATTGCCACCAAGCTCATCATTGAAGGTGACGAAACCTGGCGCCGGCACGATCAGATTGTTATGGCCACAATGCTGGCCTGGTTTATCGGATTCATGACTGGCATTGGCGCGCTAGTTGGACCAACAAGGTGGTTCTTTGGCAAAGATCTAAATCATGATGAAGCTATGTTCCTTGCGGGCAAGGACATGGGCCTAAAGCGTTACTTTAGGTACACGACCGATCACAAAGTCGTTGGCATCCAATATTTGATTTTGACAATTTCACTGTTTTTTATTGGCGGCGTCTTAGCCATGCTCATCCGAACCAATCTTGGTCATGCAAGCGGTGGCTTAATCCCGCCCCAGGTTTACAACTCAATTGTTGGTTTTCATGGACTAATCATGATCATTGCCACCATCATCATGATTACTGGGCCATTCGGTAACTTCATTCTGCCAATCATGATTGGCGCGCGGGACATGGCTTTCCCTCGCCTAAATGCACTCAGCTTTTGGCTAGTGATATCAGTTTTGCCAATCTTGGCGGCAACTATTGCACTCGGCGGCATCCCAATGGGTTGGTCTGGCTACAACCCACTTGCCGACCAAGGTCCACTTGGCGTGGACTCATACATTTTCACGATTGTTATCTTTGCCATTTCCAGTGCTGTTGCCGGTGCGAACATCACAACGACAGCGATGAAAATGCGCGCTCGAGGAATGAACTGGTCTAGAACCCCACTTTTTGTATTCGGCACCGTAGCAAGTGTTGCGCTGGCGTTACCTGCTTTCCCAGTGTTCATGCTTTCACAAGTCATGTCCGCAATGGATCGCTCTTTTGGCGCGAACTTCTTCAACCCAGAATTTGGTGGCAGTGCTTGGCTCTATGAAAACTTGTTCTGGATTATGGGACACCCAGAGGTTTATGTAATTCTGATTCCTGCTGTTGTAGCCATCATGGAAATAACCCCAGTGTTTGCCCGTAAGCCACTATTTAGCTTCAACATGGCGATAGTAGGAATCTTCGGCATCGTTGGTTTGAGTATTTTCGTGTGGGCGCACCACATGTACATTTCAGGCTGGGCACCACTTCTTAACGGTCCCTTCATGCTTACAACAGAGTTAATCTCGATACCAACTGGACTATTGTTCCTTGTTATTTTGGGAACGATTTGGCGTGGAAGTGTGTGGACTCGCCTACCAATGCTCTCGGTATACGCGATGCTATTCAACTTCATTATTGGTGGCGTAACTGGCATCTTCCTTTCAGATGTTCCAGAAGATGCAGCTTTACATGGATCAATGTTTGTTACCGCGCACTTCCATTACACGTTAATGGGAGCCGGATTAACTGGTGCACTGGGCGCACTTGCCTACTGGTTCCCGAAGATGACCGGACGTATGCTTGACGAAAAACTGGGTCGTATTTCCTTCTGGCTAGTGCAGGTTGGTTTCACCGTTACCTTCTTTGGCATGTTTGCAGTCGGACTTATGGGTCAACCTCGCCGCGTTGAGGCATACGACATTATTTTCAGAAATGGCAATTTAATTTCAACGATTGGTGCTTACACTATTTTCATCGGAATGTTGATTTTGCTGTCGGCGGTAATTACCTCATGGCGTAACGGTGAAATCGCTGGGCCAAATCCATGGGGTGCACAAACACTTGAGTGGATGACGCCGACTCCTGTCCCCTTGGAAAATTTTGAGGTACTACCCGTAGTCACATCTAACCCTTACCAATACGGCATCAAACAAGAATCATCGAGCTGAGGCAACTATGACAACCCAAACACATGACGTGCTACATCACGAATCAGCCGCAACTGTAGGTGTACGTGATCGCCAAGGCGTACTACTCCTCGTTCTAGCAGATGCTGCATTCGCACTTTCTGTTGTTTTCTCATACTTCTATCTAAGAATGGGCAATACATCTAACGGATGGATTCCAGTTGACGGAGGCACCGCTGACAAGATGAA
>JBAXKB010000072.1:0-4068 GCA_037137575.1 Actinomycetes bacterium | reverse complement strand
CGATCAACTTCAAGATGGTCGGCAAGTTCGGCAGTAATTCTGGCTACATCAGCAACGGTGCGTCCTGGTTCGCGTGTGGATTGTCCGTACCCAGGTCGAATTAGCTGGAGAATACGGAAATTGTGCTTCAGTGCAGCATTGGCGACTTCTTCAGTGATGGGCCCCGCCGCAGGTGTGCCCGGATGGTAGATGAGCACATCACTTGCATCGCTATTGAAGTCGAAGTAATCAATTCGGTTGCCATTTGCTGCAGTGAAGTTTGTGTAAGTCATGGTGAAATTCTGGCAGAACCTTTACAGATTTGCAGGATTTCTTGAGCAAAGTTTTGTAGTTACTCGAGACCTTCGAGAGCGCGGACTAGTTGATCCCCGTGTTCGATTGGATGACGTGTATAGATGTCGAGCCAATCGGAAACCGTGTACTTGCCGGACTCGGTATGGTTGCCAAAAAATTGAAGCTGGTCTTCCGAAACAAGTGCGAGAATTTTAGAAGTTGAAGTTCGCACTGCAGCAATGGTTGCAAGTGAGGCATCGATTGGGAGCGTCTCGTAGCCAAGAGTTGTTGACTCGGCCCATGCGGATTCATCGTAACCCTGAATCGCTGAACCTTCAGGTTCAGCAAGAAGGCGACGCAACCGGACATATGACTGAGTTTCACTATCAGCCATGTGATGAATTACCTGTCGGGCTGACCAACCATTTGGGTGTCGATTATCAAGATTGTCTTCAGTTACTTTTGCTACGCAATCAAAGAAGTATCGTGTTGAGTCGTCGTAACTTGAGTTCATGGATACAGATTATCTGCAGAAGCCTTTGCGGCAGATGCCCAATGCTCAGATGCAATCCAGCTCGGCTCTGTTTTCTGGCTATGTGGCCTAAATGGCAGGTAAAAGTCGTTTAGAGATACCAAAGCAAGGCATTTCCGTAAAATTTATGGTAATTTAGAGTTATTCAGGATTTTTTCCCGAAGGAGTAGAAAATGCCAGAAATTTCCCCAGTAACTCTGGACCGAGCTGATGCCACTGCTTTTGCGGATGCAAGTTGGTTCAAATTGGTTGACGCCATCGAAACTTTGCGACCAATGCAAGAAAAAGACGGATCGATTGACGGTAGCAAAAATGATTTGTCTGTTGCCAGCAGGGAAGTCGAATTCGTCCTTGAAGCTATCGCTGAACTTGCTCCGAAGTTTGCGCATCAAGCAAAGTACCTGACTCAGGTTCAACTAGATATTCAGAACTGGATCGATGGCGGCTTTAGCGTTCCTGATTTTTATGACTCATTGGAATTATTCCGACCAGATCTCGATAGGCGCGATGGGGTAGTGAACTTATCTGTGTTTTCGATGTACACCCAAAACGGAAACCCGAATCGAAACCTTGAAGCAGTAATTACTCGAAACTTTTGGCCGGACTGGTTAGCCAAGCAAGAAGCGGTTTATCAAAACAGCGCATTTGTGCCAATCGAGTTTGTAGCTTTCACACAGGGCTATAACACCAACTCGGCTGTACTTTTCCCGGAGACCGTTGCTACCAGAGAAGTGAGCGATTACCACTGGGGTGGAATTTTCTGCGACCGTGAAGCGGCAAGATTCAGACTTGTAACAACGGCCGCAAAACAATTGCTCCACATCGAGTTACCTGCAGATGCAGAGAAATTGATCGACGACCAGTTGCTTGCTCAAGAGACTTATGCACTTTGGGATTTAATTCACGATCGCACACACTCCACCGGAGATTTGCCGTTCGACCCGTTCATGATTAAACAGCGCATGCCGTACTGGATGTATGGGCTAGAAGAACTTCGATGCGATTTAGGCACTTTCAGAGAAACATTTAAGTTGGACGAGCAGGGTGAGCGACTTGGCAAGTACATCCGATTCGGTATTTTGTTTGACCGAGTATTCCGCTTCCCAATTACTGGGCCACGGGTTCGAAATTACGACGGTCTTAGTGGTCAGATTGTCTTTAGTCACCTACTGAAACATGGTGGATTGACTTGGACAAACAACAAACTCACATTTGATTGGGACAAGGTCAACTCGCTGATGATTGATCTGTGTGAACAAGTTGAGAAGTTGTATCACGATGGCATAAATAGGTCGAAACTTTCACAGTGGTTTGCTTCATATGAATTCGTGCGCGAGTTGGTTGAGCCGCATCCAGCCTCCAATTGGGCCAAAGGACCTGAGCAATTGCCAGTAGATGGTGAGCCTAAAGAGTTGCTTAATCTCATTTTGGACGATGAATTTCCACTCAATGTCTTCTACGACACTTTGAGCCGAAAACTTAAAAATGTATTGGCAGAAACGAAGGGCATTACTGCCTAAGTGGCAGAATCTAACTATGGAAGCACTCGATCAAAAGATTCTGACGCTACTTGCGCAGGATAGTGAGCAATCGCTTGAAGATCTTTCCACCAAACTTGCCATCCCATCTTCAACGCTGCACCAGCGCATTAAAAAGCTGGAATCCAAAGGTGTAATCACGGGGTATCAAGCCAGCCTGAACTATAAGTCGATCGGCCTAAACACCACATCATTTATTTTTCTCACGCCCATTGATCCGGCCGCTCCAGATGATGTGCCAAATCGAATAGAGCAAATCGCAGAAATTGAAGGCTGCTGGTCGGTGGCTGGACCGCACAGCTATTTGGTTAAAGTAAACGTGTCAGAGCCTGAAGACCTAGAAGGTTTGTTGGCAAAGATTCGAGCAGCTGCCAATGTTAGAACGGAAACCACAGTGGTGCTTTCCACCCCGTTTGATAATCGACCACCGGTAATTCCGGTAAGCACTGAAAGCAAAGGGAAGTAAATGTCTGAGCGAAAAATTTGGCGAGGTTTTGCCAGCGACAACTACGCAGGAGTACACCCGAAAATTCTTTCGGCAATGGTCGCACTTAACGATGGCCACGAGATTGCCTATGGCGACGACACCGAATCAACGCGTTTTGCCGAGTTAGTAAAAGCGCATTTTGGCGATAACGCACTGGGCTTCCCAGTTTTTAACGGAACAGGTGCAAACGTGATCGCACTTCAAGCCGCACTTGAACAGTGGGAGGCAGTTCTGTGCACCGAGAGCGCACACATTCACGTGGATGAAGGTGGCGCTCCTGAGAAAATGGCAGGCATCAAACTCTGGACTGTGCCGACAGATTCTGGAAAGCTCACACCAGAATTAATTGAGGCGCAACTATTTGATGTTGGTGTTGTGCATCGCGCCCAGATTGGCGCTGTTTCGATTGCGCAGTCAACAGAATTAGGCACTGTTTATACAGTGGCGGAAATTAAGGCACTTGCAGATACTTGCCATAAACACGATCTTCTTTTGCACATGGATGGTGCCAGGCTTTCAAATGCTGCGGCGGCGTTAGGTTTGTCGTTCAAGGAATTCACAACAGATGTTGGTGTTGATCTCGTTTCATTCGGTGGCACCAAAATCGGTGCAATGGCAGCCGAAGCAGTGATCGTCACAAATACCACTTCTGAACAGGGACGCAAACTTGCAAACGCTGTTCCATACTTGCGAAAAACTTCAATGCAGCTGGCATCAAAGATGCGTTTTGTTTCGGTGCAGCTAAATACGCTTTTGGAAAATGGCGCAGAACTAGCGTTAAGTAATGGCCGACATGCTAACGACTTGGCAAAAGTACTTGAAGAGGGTCTGCTAGAAATTGCAGCAGAATTTCCAGTGGTTGTGCTGCCTAACCGCGCGCAGGCCAATGCGGTTTTCCCGATACTTCCAGTTGAAGTTATTGAGAAGCTGCAGCAGGACTATCGCTTCTATGTCTGGGATCAGAGCACCGGGCAGGTGCGTTGGATGTGTGGTTGGGATAATAAACTAGAAGATGTACAAGGTTTACTTGCTGCCCTGCGGGTAGCTCTTCAATCAAACTAGAAAACTAAAACGGCCCCAATGGCCATAGGAGAAAAGTGTCTAAAGTTCCGCAAACATCTGCGCCGCTAGCTGAGTTAATTCGCGATAGGTGGAGCCCTCGATCATTTGATCCAACACATGAGATTTCTGATCAGGATTTACTTTCTATTCTCGAAGCTGCCAGGTGGGCGCCATCG
>JBAXKB010000071.1:0-4320 GCA_037137575.1 Actinomycetes bacterium | reverse complement strand
GAAGCCTCACCAAACACTCTTCTTGAAGCGCTGAGATTTCTCACTCGGACTTACATTCTTAGAATAGAACAGGCCACTGACAATTTTGAGTCTGCCAGACTGCCAGTAAAAAGAATGGTGGGTTCATCAGTTTCCTGACGAACCCACCACTAAGGGTTTTCTTGTGCAGAAAGTGTCTAATTAAAGATCAGGTTCTCCAGATGAATCGGGCTAGTGTTCCAACTAGTTCCCCAGTTTCCGGGATAGCGATATTCAAATGCAATGTTCTTTGCACTATCAATTGCCACCATCCGCACATACAAAGGTCCACTGCCCCATAAATTCTCTGAAGCATAATTAATCAGATAACTTGATCCGTCCTGATAAATACTTGAGCAAATTGGACTCCAGATGGCTGGAGAATGATCGTAATGCCAGGTCTCAGTTGCGCTCATGGCGGTTAAGTTAATCTGATATTTTCGTGGTGCCGAGTAGTACCTGGTCGCTCCAACCGGTGACTGATTCATGCTTTCTTTGCCGTTATCAAATAGCATCAATTGGTTATCCGAAGTGATAGATACTGCGTGCTGTCCGATGGGCGCAAGTGATCCCGCTGCCATCGTGAGTTCATATCTGCGTAGTGATGGATACTGATGCCACAACTTAGTGTTATCGCCCAGAATCCACTTAATTTTTTTCGTGGTGTAATCAATGCCAATAACAAAGTCTTCGCGACTCGAGACAACCAAAGTATCTTGCGCTGGCCAATACACTGCGGCGTTGTTATGGAACCAGTCGGCGCCTCGACGAACAAAGCCAGAGGGATTATCACCGTATTGAACCATGTCGGCTTCAATGATTGCTGCCAAGTCGAAAGTGTTTAGAACAGCTCCTTCGCTATCTACTTCCAAAATGGTTGACTCTACGTTGGACGTTGTATCTGTCTCGAGCAAAAATCCAAATTTGCCAGGATCGTAGTTGTGATGTCCAGTATTAGTCGCTCCATTTGACGTGCGATAGTCGGCTACTTGCGCGTATCGACCATCTAATTGTGTGCGAGTTAGGTGCGATCCAGTGCCAACATACATTGCGTTCTTGTAGAAAATCGAAGACTGGCTCGGTTCATTGTTAACGCCGACCCATCGCACTTCCCCATCGGTATCAAGTACTACGGGGTCAGAACCTGTAGAGGCAGACTTCATCATGAAATAACTAAAATCTAAGGCCACATTATTGTTGCGTGGCACTACGCGAACCGGATTTTTGTAAAGATCACTCGGGCCATACGGATCCGTCCAGACCGGTGTGGAAACGGATGCAGTTAAGGTTGCGCCCAGGTTTGAACCTTCAAAATATTTAAACGAAACAGAGTTTGAATAGTTCGAATAAAGACCAAAGACCGGAATGGTCGCAACTCCCAAACCAACATCTAGATAGTTATTCCGCAGCAGGTAGGCCTTCGAATAGGTTGCCGAAATCGGCAAAGTTGCTGAACCAGATTTCGGTGCGATTGCGAACGAAATGTTACTAAGTACTCCGGGCCTAACGCCAGAAATCTTGACAAATCTGATGAATGGCGTGGCGCCGTTAGTCACTGCCCCCAGCTGCACATTCAAAGGTAAGAGTCCAAATGTTAGAGGCACCTGTGTCACCTGGGTAGGTGCTCCAGTTGCTAAGGCTGTCACTGCTCTAAGCGTGAAATCGTAAGTTGAACCGTTAGTCAGTCCGGTAACAACTAGAGGTGACGTGATCTTCACTGGTGAGCGAGAAATCCAAGTCGCGCCACCATCCGTCGAATACTGGTAGTTCTTGATCAAACTGCCGCCATTATCTGAAGGCGCGGTAAATGTTGCCGTGAGCTGGCCACTTGCTGCTACCACTGTGCCCAACACCGGAGCAGTTGGATTTGTGAACGGCTTTGCAATTACGTGGTTACTTCTAACGCCAGCTCCGTTTGTGCCGATGGCACGCAGTCTCAAATATGTGTTTACGCCATTTGTTAGCCCACTGACATTTAACGCTCCCGCGTTGATAGAAACATCATTCCAACTTGCGCCGTCGTCTTTACTTAACTGATATCCAATTACTGACGCAGCTGTGATGCCAGACGGCGCAGTAATGAGCAATGATGCCTGTCCGTTACCTAAAGAAACAAGTTGCAACTTCGGCGCGGTCGGGACCTTGTTTGTCGGTGTGAAAGTTACAGATTCTGAAACATCTCCCGCTCCGGCTGTATTCACTGCCCTGATCCGCACCGTATACGCGCTCGCATTCTTCAGACCACTGATCTGTGAAGTGCCTGCAACGATCGCTGGCAAGGTATACCAAGTCAAACCTGCCTTAGTCGTGTATTCATATCGAATCACTGGTGATGAACCTGTCGCATCTGGAGCACTGATACCGAGCTGAACCGAGCCATTGCCCGTGAGTACAGATGAAATTGTTGGAGAGCTGGGGTAAGTGGAGGTTTGATATGTAATCGAGACAAAACCGTTTGAACTTGAACTTCGGTCAACCGTAGTTTGCGTAATAGCAACGCCAGTCGAACTTGTTCCCGCATAGCCACCGCCGGCCGCTATTCCATTAGCCTCGCAAGGCACCGAAGAACTCGTTGGCGGATGATCACACCCCGCGATACCGCCGATTCCGCCAAGCAGTCCGCCACCGCCGCCACCGCCGCCGCCACCGTCAGTTGCAATTACTAATCCTGCTGCGCCATTACTTCCAGCATTTACTGATTGAATTGCTGTTGAGCCATTCAACCCACGAACATTCCAACTTCCGCCACCAGCGCCACCGGTACCTGCGGCAACTATTGTCTGAGTGCCAAAAGTTACAACAGTAGCCGCACCGCCGCCACCGCCACCGCCAGAAGATCCAGATGGACCCGCATTGCCGCCTCTGCCGCCGGCGTATGTGCCTAACGGATTTGTTCCGCCACCGCCGCCCGTTCCACTTGAGGCAGTCGAGCCACCGCCACCCACGCTGATACTTATCGAAGCGCCTGGCGAGATGACCACATCTTGGTCAAGTGCCAACGCAGATGTCACGACACCGCCTGGCGAACTGGCATCACTGAACGCATTTCCGCCGGTACCCCCGACTACATGGATATGTAAGCCACTGGCATTGACGGGAATCACCCAGTTATACGTACTGGCGGGGCTATCAAATACGATGGTGCAGCTTCGAGCGCCGCCTGGTAAACATGTTGGCGCGGGATTAACTACCGCCTGACTAGGAACTGCAGTTAAGGCTAAAGTTGCCGCTAAAACTAGGCTGAATGTGATGGCAAAACGTCGCTTAACTTCGATTTCATGCATTGGGTATCCTGTCATGGCCGAAGCGCTATTGGGATTTGTGATCAAATCCCTTTATTCGACTCTACGTACCTGCATGGCGATTCGCCTAAATTTGGCAAAGTCTTGGCAATCGCGTCGGTTTGGGCAACAAAACATCAACTTCGCGCAGTTATACTCTTATCGACCGACTGACTTGCGTCTACGCGTCTCACCTAAAAAATGGAGACGATATGAACACTCAAGAATTTCTTTCCTTTCGAGACCGACTCTGCCATAACCTCAAGGCCCTTGACACTGTGACTGGCCTTGCATTTGTTGGCTCGGCAGCAGAAACTGCTAGAGCCGATGAATGGTCCGACCACGATTTCTTTGTTTTTGCAACCGATGGCAATGCGCAGGCACTTCGGCAAAATCTAACTTGGCTACCCGATTTTGACGACATCGCGTTATCTGTGCGCGAAACCGAGCATGGGTTAAAAGTTGTCTACCTAAACGGTCATGTACTGGAATTCGCCATCTTTGAAGATGACTGGGAAATATCTGGAGTCAATTCATATGAGGTCACATTAGACAAGACACACATAGAACAACGTATGTCTGATGCGCAAGTGAGGTCCATACCGAAGTCCATCGATGTGGAACGAGAGCTTTCGCTGTTTCTAGCACACCTCTTAATCGGAACCGGCCGATTCCGACGGGGCGAACTACTTTCCGCGCGCCAATTCATCAACAGCTTTTGTTTAAGTTCACTCGTACAACTCACCTGCGCACTTATTCCAGCCGCCTCAGATTCCGGAAATTCCAGCGACAACCAAAACCCGTTCAGGCGGTTTGATGTTCGTTATCCGAATTTGTCTCATGAACTCGAAGAGATACAACGAATGGATCTAGAGCGCGGCCCGCAGGCGATGTTGGAGTTTGTAATACAAAATTTTGCGGGACACTTAACTGAGACTCGCCAACTTCAAATTTCGGTAATTAAGAATCGGCTGGGCTGGTAGCAATTACAAAGAGCGCTCGAATGGTTTTTCGACCTCTT
>JBAXKB010000070.1:0-4487 GCA_037137575.1 Actinomycetes bacterium | reverse complement strand
CTCGTAAATTCACGGCAGTAACAATTGGAGTTTCTGGAATAAACATCACCGGCCCAGTAACCGCGGATAAAGCACTATCAACCCCGAGCGGACTCATTGCGGTCATCATCAAGTGCAGGTATTTATGTCGGTCAGCCTCATTTAAGTAGTGATACTTACCGCGTTCTATTTGTTCACAGTCTGTCTCTAGGTCAGTAGCAGATGGGCAAGAAAACCAGATGTACGTTATGGAAGTGGGATACCCCCAGTAGCTGCCAGTTGCAGCCAGCGTGCTACCGATTGTCATAGATCCAGCGATAGCTGGGATTCCCACGTAACTGAAGCGCAGCCCAGATGTCGGGTTAAACCGTGGTTGTGCTAACTCATCTTTAAGTACAAGAAGTCCAACAGGATCTTTCAAGATATTGAAGTCGTGGGTAGCTGTTGTTTTATTAAGCCACAGTAAACCTTGAATCTGCGGGCAGTGGGCCAAAGACCGCATTAAGTCTTTGATTAATACGGTGCGGTCTAATTTCTTAGCAACGGCCATCTCGGCAACAATTATTGGCTTTGTGCTGTTGATTTCAGAAAGTTGTTGCAAGGTTTTTGGGAATCGTGTGTTGTAGGTTTGGCCCGGGTCACGTAAGTATCCGCTTAAACCCATCACATCTACATATGAATCACCAGGGTATAAAGATTTAAGCGAAATAGTTGGTGTTGCATCAATAAGGTTAGGCGACCACATCCAAATGACATTTTTAGCGCCAACCGATTGGAAAATATCATGTACATGTCGGTAAGCATTGATGTATTGCGTCGGGGTGTTCGTCTTTGTAGCTAGTGAACGTGGATCGCCCGGCTTTGGTTGACCCCAGGGGTACCAGTAACCGTTCATTTCGTGCGCGAATCTAATAACAAATGGAACACGTGCCCATTTCGCTAATTTAGCCGATGAAATTAGGTACTTATCAAACTTCCCTGATGCGATGTCGTTCAGCGGGTAGTTATCGGGAATCTTGTCCTTGAGTTTCTGGGGCTCCCAAGAAACTATGGGTAACTGGCCATTTTTTGACGATGCTTTTATTTGTTTAACATTTAGCTTTTCAGTGAAATCTTGGAACCATAAAGTAAGTGAGGGTTTGTGTGCGGTTGCCGCGGCTAGTAGTGGTAATTCTATTTTTGCCTTAGCAACGGTTTCGCCAATGAAACCAAATTGAATGTAATTTTTGCAGATAACTGCAGGGCCTTTGCAGTTTGCATTTTTTGTAGTTGTCGAAATTGGAATATCATTCGCAGTTGGGCCGTTGCGGACCTGGTGAATGATTTCAACCGAAGAAGCTTTTGTAATTGCTACAGATGCCTGTGGGATTAGTAACAGCGCGGAGGTAATTGTTGAAACAATAAGTTTCAAAAGTTGTTGATTCGACTGGCACATTTAGGCACCTAGTGTGTTTTTCGATTTAGCGAACTCAGTTTGGTCTCAATCAAGAGCAGTGGAAAGCTTATGTAAATGTAAAAGGCGGTAAATATCATCGCCGGCCAGGTGTTCTCGATTCCACTCACTCTTGTAGCGTGGATTAACCCAGTTAGTTGCGCGGTAATAACGCAGGAAATAACAATCTTCATAGTTCTAGATATTTTTTTGGCCCCAGTGTGTGAAGAACTTGATTCTCCAGTGGCAACCCACCCTTGCGTAGTGTTGCGGATTTTGTCCAAGATAGCTTGGGCATGGGCAAATGAGTAAAGCATCTGCACTCGAGCAACTCTTGGTTTGTACCGCCCGTTTGTGATAGCAGGAAGCAAAATAGCCTGAGAGAACAAGATTGTTGAAATCGGTAAATAATTCTCTGGCTTAATCATTTCTGGGAAGCACCATAGGATGATCGGTCCAGGCAACCAATTGATGTATACGCCTAATCCAGTTGTTATGTAGTACATGAACCCCGTGAAGAATGGCAACTTGCGTTTCAGTTTTATGTTTTCATTTTGATAAAAACTTTTATCTGTTAGCAAACTTAGAGATCCAGTTGCCCACCGATACTGTTGGCTAATGAATGCAAGTGGTTCACTAGGGCAGAGCCCCTTGGCCACCAATACCGGTATGTATCGTAAGTAATATCCAGCTTTCGCTAGCTTCACGCCAGTGTGCACATCCTCAGAATGTTCAATTTGCGCGAACCCCCCAGCGGCTACGAGAGCCTCTCGGCGATAGATTGCGCAGGTGCCTACACAAATGGCGGCGTCGCTTCGATCCCGACTAGGTTGAATCCACCGGTAAAACAACTCTTGCGTTGCGCCGGCACCTTGCTGGAGCCAGTTCTGCTGCGGGGTTATGTCAAAAAATTGTGGTGATTGAACAATGCCAATTTTTTCTTCTGAGAAGTATGGCATCAATTCGAATAATGCATCAGTTCGGATGGTGAAGTCAGCGTCAAGAATAAGAATGAAGTCCCCATCGGACCTGTCGAAACCGCTACGTAAGTTTCCAGCTTTTTTGAATTCGCCTCGGTTCTCCCGCGAGTGGTAGTTGAATTTAAAGTGCTCAGATACTTCCCGTACTTCGGCGCGACCAGCATCATCCAAAATGTATACATTTACTCGTCCTGGCCATGCAATGTTGGCGACTGACTTGTAGGTATTGATTAGGACTTCTAGCGGTTCGTTACAGCATGGAAGGAAAACATCGATGGTGGCCCATTTAGTGGGACGGTAGTCACTCACTAGGTTTCTGTGAGATTCAAACGTCACTCGATGTGATTTGTTGGATGTGAGCGCTCCAACAGTCGCGTTACCAATCAGAACAGCGATCCATACCCCGAAGATCCATAAGTAGGGAGAGAGCATTGCAAATTTTATTAGGCTCAGAATTATTGGAAAAAAAAGTAAGTTAAGAATTAGTGGGAAATATCTAAAACTATTTTTTAGGTAAAGATATTTTTCGTTTTCGCCAGGTGGTGCGACGTGAGTTTGTGGATCATCAGATCGAGCTGATGCCAGTGAAATTAAATCAATTGCAAATGGATTAGCAGATTCCATTGGAAGTAGATCAGACTGAATTTCTTCAGTCTGATCTACCCAATTTGAATCTAGGGTCATCTGGACTAGCTATTTGATGGTTATGTTGCTTGAAACTGCTACAGCATTAGTTTTGGTGGCTGCAGCGGTGAAACGGTAAATTCCGCCAGATTTAAATTTTACCGTAGCTTTGCCCTTCGCTACCTTAATTTTAATTTTGAATTTTGCCCATTTAACTTTTTTCTTTTTAACAGACTGTTTTTCAACGGTAATTGCTGTGCCGCTTGTGACAATGCTAACAACACGTTTTTTTGCGGTTACGGTTAGCAAGTTACTTACTGTGCTACAGGTCTGCTGGTTTATCGGGGCCAAGATTGTTGTTGCCGGTGCACTTAAGGTTAAGCAGAAATTCGCTTTCACACTTGCCCCACCCGCTAAAAGCGCAGTGGATGTTTTTCCCGAAGTTAACAAAATAGTTGGTGCGCCACCGGCGACTGCGTAGCCAAAGCCAGAATGTGAAGACGTAGCAGTAGCCTTGATTTTTGCGTTGTATTTATAGCTTTTTGCCAGCGGAGCCGACAGACTTGCAATCGAGCTTAACTTATTTGCCAGGCTCGCAGATATGTCGAGCGCACTAGTTGTTGAAACTATTGAAACGTTGACATTGGCTGGAAACGAAACCACAAAGGGACCATTTGCAGCGTAAACGCTTGTTGAATTGGCAGTGACTTGGGCTGTCAAAGAAGTTGGTGATCCGTTCGTTACTCCCCACACTAGGTAGGTGTCCAGAACATCAGTTGCGACTGAAGTTGGAGTCGGATTTGAGGTCAGCGTGAACTTGTGGTCATTTGAAATTGAAATTGAAACAGATGCGTTAGTTGCTTCTGTCGGTTTTAGATCGACCAAAATGATTTGCCCTGTTGTTGCACTGTTCGGATTAATTGCTAGTGAATCGATGTATGTGCCAGTTGTTGAGTAACTATCAGCAGGGGAGCTTGCGCCATTCAAGTACCAAACGTGCGATACGCCCAGTGCTGAGTCGGTTTGGCCAGCCTCATAATCAATTGTCGCGGCATAGATAGCACCGTCTACAGCGGCCAGCGCTGTAACTTGGCGATCAAACCCGTCGGTCGCATCGGGAACGGTGCCTAAATCTACCGGAGCAGCGCCACTAGTTGCGGCAGTTGCTGACAAGTAACTGAATGTATTTTCTTGCTGAATTACTACGCCAGAGGTCGTTGGAAGCAGAGTATTGTCAGGATTCATTAAGTCATTCGGGAGTAACGTTACGGCGCCGTTTGCAGTATGCAAGAGCAGGCCACTAACCCCAGCGGAAATCTGGGCTTCCCAAACTGACGATTTTCCATCAATTGAAGTACCCAGTAAGAGATTTGGATTTGTCGGTAACGACTGTTTTACCCCGCCAGAAACAGAAATAATTTGGGTGCTGCCAGATTGGTTGTATGCAGCAGTAAATGAGGTGACCTCGGTTG
>JBAXKB010000069.1:0-4569 GCA_037137575.1 Actinomycetes bacterium | reverse complement strand
CCGAAATGAGTGTGGTCAATCCAGGTACGTGCCCGACGGTTCCCACCGACACCGCCATTGCGGTAATCGCCTAAAGCGCCTTTACTGCACCCACAACTTTCGTTAGCGTCTCTTTTGCATCGCCGAACAGTAGTGATGTTTTTGGATCATAGAGTAATTCGTTTTCGATACCAGCAAATCCTGGGCGCATTGAACGCTTTAGGAAAATTACTTGTCCAGCCTGGTCAACGTTCAAAATAGGCATACCGTAAATCGGCGCAGTTTTGTCGTCGCGTGCTGCTGGGTTAACCACATCGTTCGCACCAACAACTAATGCCACATCTGCTTCAGCAAACTCTGGATTAATTTCATCCATTTCCTTGAGCTGGTCGTACGGAACATTGGCTTCAGCAAGAAGCACGTTCATGTGTCCTGGCATGCGACCCGCTACCGGGTGGATTGCGTAATCAACTTGGATACCTTTGGCACTCAATAGTTCCACTAGTTCACGAATGGTGTTTTGTGCTTGAGCTACTGCTAAGCCGTAGCCAGGCACGATGATTACTTTACGCGCGTAGCTAAGCATGATGGCCACATCGTCAGGTGACGCCGATTTAACAGGGCGATCTTCAGCTGTTCCTGATGAAACGATTGCCTTGGCAGTGAATGCACCAAAGAGTGTGTTTGTAAGTGGGCGACCCATTGCCGCAGCCATCATGCGAGTCAGCAATGTGCCAGATGCGCCAACGAGTGTGCCGGCAACGATTAGCAGAGTATTGCCCAAGACATAACCTGATGCAGCAACAGACAAACCAGTAAATGCATTGAGTAGTGAAATCACAATTGGTACATCAGCGCCGCCAACGGGCAGAACGAGTAACAGTCCCATCAAAAGTGACATGCCGAGTAGAACGTAAAGCAAAGCATTTGTTGGGTTGGCCACCAATAGAACAGCCGCGGCAATTGTTCCGATGCCAGCAAGTGAAGTGATGTAACGACCTAATGGCAATACGACTGGCCTTGATGTCATTAGTTCTTGCAACTTCATGAACGTCAGGATTGAACCCGAGAATGAAACGGCGCCTACTAATACGGTGAATACTGTGGCAGCCAGGGCTGCTTTAGATTCGCTTGCTGTTGGTGCCGAGAATTCAACAACTGATACGACAGCTGCAGCGCCACCACCAACACCATTAAACAGTGCAACCATTTGTGGCATCTGTGTCATTTGTACGCGCTTGGCCGCAATCCAACCGATAAGTGAACCAATTGCGATGGCCCCCAGAATGAAAGGTAAATTTCCTAATAGATTCGGTAATCCGCCCAGGTAGCCTTCAGTGCCGTAAAAAAATATAACAACAGTCGCTACCCCAGCACCTAATGCGCCAAGCAAGTTACCGCGGCGTGCAGATTTTGGTGAAGACAAACCTTTGAGCGCCAAAACGAAAAGCACCGCAGCGCCAAGTTCAGTTAGGCGAACCCAAGTCGGTGCCTGTGGTTGTGAAACAGTATTTGAAAGATGTGCAATTAGTGGAGTCATTGTTATGCCTCATCCTTCTTAGCTGGTTTTGGTTTGAACATTTCTAGCATTCGATCTGTAACTACGAAACCGCCAACCATGTTGATTGCAGCAAGAACGATAGCTCCTAGGCCGAGAAAAAACCCAAGACTGTATTTGTCTGACTGCCCGGTTACCAGAATGGCACCAACCAAGACAACACCGTGGATTGCGTTTGCACCAGACATCAATGGAGTATGCAGTACCGCAGAAACTTTGGAGACAACTTCAATACCCACAAAGATACTTAATATAAAAATGGTTAATAATGAAATAGGATCCATAATTAGTTTCCTTCTGCTGGAATTTCCAACGCCGGCAAACCAAGTTGTTCGCGAGCGGTTGCATTCTTTACTTCGCCTGCAAATACTAATGCGCTACCGGCGATAACTTCGTCAGAGATATCTGGGGTGACTTCCCCATCCTTGGTTATCAGTGTTAAAAGTGAAACCACATTTTGGGCGTAAAGTTTGCTGCTATGCACTGCAAGCTGACTTGGTACATCGCGGGCACCAATTAACGTGACTTTTCCACCCACTCCATCAATTAGTACATCTTCGCCAGGAACTGAGCCTTCAACATTTCCGCCAGTTTCAGCAGCTAGGTCAACAATGATTGAACCTGATCCCATCGCTGAGACCATGTCTTTGGTAAGTAGAAGCGGTGCACGGCGCCCAGGAACTGCAGCTGTTGTGATCACGACATCTGCAGCAGCGACGAATGGCTTAAGCGCATCTTGCTGAGCTTTTGCTCGATCTTCGCCCATCTCGCGCGCGTATCCACCGGAACCTTCAACTGCATCTAGATCGAGGTTAATAAATGTTGCGCCCATCGACTTCACTTCATCAGCACTTGAACTGCGCACGTCGTAGGCACTAACTACTGCGCCGAGTCGACGCGCAGTGGCCATGGCCTGAAGACCAGCAACGCCTGCGCCAAGTACTAAAACTTTTGCAGGCTGAACTGTACCTGCAGCTGTCATTAGCATCGGGAAGAATTTTGTTGAACGTTCTGCAGCGATCAAAACGCAACGATACCCAGCGCAGAGAGCCTGAGAAGTCAATGCGTCCATAGACTGAGCGCGAGAAATACGTGGGACCAATTCGAACGAAAGACTAGTTGCGCCTGCAGCACTAAGTGCCTTGATGGTCTCGAGATCATTTGTTGGTGACAAGAACGAAACGGTAACTGCGCCTTTCTTGACCTTGCTGGCAACTTCGGGCGAAAGCGCTCGAACGGTTGCGATCACATCTGCTTTAGCCAGCTCTGCAGCCGCGGCATCTGCTGGGACAATTTGCGCCCCTGCGCCCAAATATTGATTGTCATCATGGCCAGCGCAATCGCCAGCATTACTTTGCACACTAACTTCTAGCCCAAGTTTGCAAAGCTTAGCTACTGCTTCGGGCACCAGAGCGACTCGTCGTTCACCCACGATCGTCTCGGTTGGGACAAAAACCCTCATTGTTTCTCGCATTCTTGGTTGGTCTACATAAAAGCGTAGACGCTATTTGCTTAATATGCGCTCGGGACCACGATTAGACAGGACGAGTTGCCCCGCTAAAACTAGTAACAGCGTGCAAAATAGCGGAAGCAAAATTGTGCTTGTTGTGTGAGCGGCAATGTAAGCGGCCAATACCGCCGATGGGACGCCAGCAATTCCCGCGAAAAGAGCAATCCTGTGATCGATGTTTCCTAATCGGTGATGCAAAGATGCGCCTATTACTGCGGTTGCAACGATTACCACCAAACTTGTGCCTCGCGCCAGCTCAGGGGTCAATCCACTACAGATGATTAACGCCGGAATGATTACGATTCCACCGCCAACCCCAAGCAAACCAGCTAGTGTTCCTGAGGCGAGCCCAATTACAACTAGGAGTACCTGCGCGAGTAGTCCGTGCAAGAGTTGAGATGGGTTAGCCGAAATCAAAAGCCTAATTGCCGCGGCAAGTAAAACTCCGGCGAAAATAAAACTCAGTGCACGCTCTGAAATGCTCGCGAGTAGTCGAACTCCTAAAAAAATTCCACCCATCGCGCCACAAGTAACTAATACGGCTGCAGCCCAGTCAATCTGTCCCAAATTCACATAGCCAACCAAGGCAGCGAAACCAATGAATGCTACGGACATTAGCGATGTGGCATGTGCTCGCTTTTGTTCCATACCCAGCCACAGCACAAAAAGTGGAACCATTACAAATCCGCCACCGATACCGAACAAGCCAGCCATGAAGCCGGCGACGAATCCAATAGCTATAAATTTCCAAATCGGTGCGTTTTTAGTTTCTAACATTGGAAACTTTAGTTATTAGAATCTTCTTCGAAGTGATCACTTTGTTCTGGAGTTCGAATCCCAGCAGAAAGATTGGCCATCAAATTACTTAATTCTTCGCGACGTTCCTGCAATGAAGAACTCAGTTCATTTGCTCGGTTCTCTGCCTGAGCAAAATGTGTACCTGCGCGTGCCACTTGCTCGGTGATAGCGATATGCGACTGCGCCCACTGCTCGCGTAAAGCTGCAATGCGCTCACTTAAATCATTAAGAACATCTCGGTGACTATTTACCGCAGCAAGTGCCTGCTCGCGATATTCGCTTGCCGCTTGTTGAATCGCCTTTGCTTGACGGGTTGCGGATTCAACCAAATCAGCGCTTTCCCGAACTGCTGAATCACGCGCAGTTTCCATCATGTGCGAAGCCGCTGATTTTGCTTCACCCAAGAGTTGCTCAACCGTTTGATTAGCGTCAGTTAGATAAGCGTTGGCATTGCTCATCATTTCAGCTGCGCTGCGCTGCGCATCGTCGATTGTTTGTTGCGCTCGTTCCTGAGCCTGGGAGAGAATCTCTTGGCTTCGCGAGTTTGCGTCCTGCCCCAATGCTCGGCTGTCAGTACTAGCGCGTTCAAGCATTGACTGGCTTGACCCGGTGGCTTCGGTAACTAGGCGTTGCGCTTGCGCCTGGGCTGACTGCAACAAAGAGTCAGTTTCGGAGCCAATACGATTCCGTAATTCATCGGTCTCACGCTGCGCAGTATCACGCA
>JBAXKB010000068.1:0-4705 GCA_037137575.1 Actinomycetes bacterium | reverse complement strand
TTAACTGGTGAACACGGTGACGAGATGGCTGGAGTATTCCGTTGGGCAGTTTCCACTGGAGTCGATGGTTGGCTCGACGATGACATCGCTTTCGCTAACCCTTGGGGCTTTGAACTTTCGCAGATCGTCAACCCGCTAACTGTTTGGCAAGGATCTGAAGATTTAATGGTTCCGTTCGAACACGGCAAGTGGCTGGCCAAGCACATCCCAAATGCTGATGTCCAACTAATTCAGGGCGAAGGACATTTGTCGATTGGAACTCGCGCACTTGATGAAGGTTTTGCATTCCTGCGCAGCCACATTTCGTAGCCGTCAGGGATTAACGTAACGACCCGGTAATCCAAGCCTTCGCTGCGCCAGCTCGGTTACGCAAGGACTCAAACCGAGCGCCGATTAGTAATAGCAACAAACCGGATAGTGTGAATGCAATCCAAGGTTGCACTGCATTAAATAGTGAAGTGATCGGATTTTGTGCCAAGATCACAGCCGCAATTAACCCGACCGTAAGCATCCCGACATACCGCAAACGAGCGCCCACAACTAAAAGCAAAACAGCTGCAACGAGTGAGGCAGTGAAGCGCGGCGAGTAATTCAAAGATTCAGTTGCCCGCAACGCAGACGGAATTAGCACAACACCACAACTTGGACCGAGCCAAAGTAGTGACGAAATCTTGACATCAATTCGCATTGCAAAAAGTCCGCCGATTAAAAATACAGCTGCAATAGGCAATGTGAATGCTTCAAGTTTGGTGCTGTCCAAATGAACATTTGTGAAGATAGTTGCCAGCGCCAGAAATCCTGAACCAATCGCAACAAAGTCAGTTCGTTTGGCCAGCCAAGCATGGTAGATAACAACTAAACCAGTTAAGACGCTGAGGCCAGCAGCATAAAGTTGCAGTTCATCTGGCGAATTGACTGCGAAACCGAAAAATAACCATGCTCCAGAAGTTGCGCTGATCAGCAGCGCAGTCGGGAACTTCAAGTCCTTACCAACCCTTAGCGATAGCAGAGTAAATACTGCAGGGAACGCTACTCGTGCTGAAATTGGCATTGCCGAAAAGTCAGCGCTTAGTGCTACCGCGCCAGCCAGTAGTGGCGCTGAAAATGCACGTAGTTTTGGCTTGGAATAGGAAAAGACAGCAAGCACGACAAGGTGCAAAGCCCAAGCAAGTGCCACGTGATCCCACTTCAGGGAGAAAGCAACATAGAAAAAGGTGAACCCCGAGAAAATGATTAGAGAAAGTGTTCGAGAAAGACTCAAAAACGTTCGCTGAACAGCAGCGCCATTATCTACTAACAGCAAGATTGCCACAGTGAAAGGCAGCGCTAGAGCTGATAGATAAAAATCATTCACACCAATTGATTTATCTATGGTTAAGGCAACGCTGCTCATCGTTAGGCCAACTGAAACTGGGATAGCTATCTGACCCAGAAGTTCCCAAACTGTATTTGAAAACTTTTTACCCAAGTAGAGGAACACTACTGCAGTGATTATTGCTAGCAGCGTCGGAATCATAAAGGTTTTAATAATCAGACTATTTGGATTCCAAGGTGTATAGACCAGATGAATAACCCAGCCGACATCAATTAACCACGAGCCAACTGTCAGTGCCGATAACGCAGTAGCAGTTGATTCAATTCGAGTTGCTAGCCGATTTGCCAATACTGCCAGCAACACTGTGACTGCAGCTAAAACTGATCCCTGTCCCACTGTGCCTAAGTAGTTCCACATAATTCCAACGAAAGCCGCTAAGCCAGCAAAGAGCAGCACCGATCCGCCGCCAACTAGATACTGATACGCGCTGGCCGGCTTCTTTGGAGAATATTGTGGATTGCCTTCTGTTGATCCTTCAGGGCGCAGGCCACGATTGATTGCATCTTCAAGTTCAGTTAAGCGAGCCTGCCATTTTGGCATTCCGGCGCGTAAGTAATTCACCTCTGTAACATAAGGAGCAAACGCAGTAAACCCGCATGCACACAAAATGTCAGTTTGATTTGGCAGAGCATTAAGTGCTTGTCCGCAACCTGGGCAAAGAATTGGGTTTGCTGAATTCACATTTGTCTCGGACACGAGATCCTCCATCGCAAGAGCGCATGTTTACCGAACAGTAAATCAGGCGCTACTCGTTAATCCCACTCTAAGGTGGTAATGATTATCTGGGTAGTAATGAAATCTAGTTATTAATACACAACATACTTTTAAATAGCATCAATAACTGTTGCGTTATTCGATTGCCAAACCACAATTCCTAGTCCAAAGAGTATTACTCCCATTCCGATCAAAGCGGTTAGCGGAATGCTCTGTTTCAATAAAATGGCAGCAAAAATTGCCGCGCCAGGCGGTTCGAACAACACAGCGATACCAACAATGGCTGGGGTTGTCGTTTCCATTAAGCGACTCATTAATGAATGGCCGAGAAGCTGTGCACCAAGAGTTAACACGCCAATAAGTAACCAGTCTCTTCGACTAAAACCCCACAATGGCGTGCCAATGCTTACAGCAACAACCGCAATTGATACTGCCGATACAGCGTAAACAATTACGGTGTAAACCGAATTTGGCACAGTAGCTCGAACATGACCACCAATCATCAAGTACGCACCCGCCGCCACCGCACTTGCTAAGGCCATCGCATCACCAATTAACGCCTGAGTTGAAATACCGAAGTCAACATTCACAACTAGTAGCACTCCAGTAAATGCAACAACTATTCCCCACCAAACTTTGCGTGGAATGTGCGTACCAAGTCGTTTACTCATAAGCAACATCCAAATTGGTTGCGTAGCAACCAATGCAACAGAGTTAGCAACTGACGTTAACCGAACACTCGGAATCCATAATGCAAAGTGAATAGCCAGTGCTAATCCAGCAAAAGCGCATCCACGAATCTGATCTTTAGTTAAAGATGAAAAGCCATGGTTTCGCAGCGCAAACGGCAAGGTTAAACCTGCGGCAAAAATACAGCGCCACACAGCCATGGCCAAAACGGGAGCAGCACAAAGCGCAATAACTGGCCCAGAGCTTGAGATAGCAATAACAACAACCGCCATCATCAAGGCATCAAGTCGAGAAAGTCGCCACTGCAAGGCGCTTGACTCAGCCGGTTTTGAAGGCACTTCTTCTCATCTCTGTCTTGGCTAATTTTAGTCTTTTTGCGCCAAATTTCCGCTCCAAGCCCTGACTAATCCTCCAACTACTGGAAACGTCAAAACTGCTCTACTGCTCGCTAATGACTGCAAATCTCTCTACATTGGATACATGGCGATACGCGATACCTTTACAGCGTTTCGCCATCGCAATTTCAAGATTTTATTTACTGTTAGTTTCTTTACCAATGTTGGCACTTGGTCGCAGCGAGTTGCGCAAGACTGGTTGGTTTTGCAACTTTCTGGCAGTGGTCGCGAACTTGGTTTAGTCACCGCGCTTCAGTTTTTCCCAACACTCGTCTTGAGTTTGGTAGGCGGTTTACTGGCCGATCGATTCAGCAAACGTAAGCTCCTGATGATTACAAATTTAGGTAGCGGCATTTCAGCCGCAGTTCTGGGCGCACTTGTCTTGAATAACTCTGTGCACATGTGGCATGTATATGTGCTTGCGCTAACACTTGGAATTTTCAGTGCGATCGATGCACCTATCAGGCAAAGCTTCACCTCTGAAGTTGTAGGTAAAACAGATCTTGCAAATGCTGTGAGTTTGAATAGCGCTAACTTCAACTTAGGGCGCTTAGTTGGTCCAGGACTGGCGGGCCTATCAATTGCCGCTTTTGGAACTGGTCCATCTTTTTTGGTAAATGCAGCTTCTTACCTAATTGTTATCGGCGGACTACTTGCCTTACGCGAATCTGATTTGCATCTTAATAAGCAGGCAGAGATTCGGGCCACACTTAAAGAGGCCTTTCAATATGTAAGGCAGCACAACCAGATTTTGGCCTTGATGATTGTGGTTTTCTTTGGCGCAACATTTGGACTCAATTTTCAAATCTTTAATGCGCTAATGGCAACCAGCGAATTCCACAAAGGTCCTGCGCAGTTCGGCGCCCTGGGCAGCACGCTAGCTATTGGCTCCCTGACTGGTGCATTACTTACTGCCCGACTACCCAACGGCAGAACTCCACGGCGAATTATGGGATTTGCAATCTTATTTGGTTCGGCACTTGTAGGTATTTCATTCGCGCCAACTTACCTTGCCTATTCATTCGTTTTGCCAATCGCTGGCGCACTAGCAATCACAACGATGGTTTCATCCAACTCTTATGTACAAACCAACACTGAACCTCGTATGCGTGGTCGTGTTATGGGAATCTACTTAACAGTGTTCATGGGCGGAACACCAGTTGGAGCACCAATCGTCGGGTACCTAAGTACAGAATTTGGAATTCGAGACACTATGCGGATTTGCGGCCTCATTACTGTTGTGGCTACTTTGTTTGCAATGACATTTTTAAAGCGTCGCCAAGAAATTAACACATAAGGTCCTGCAACTCTGAAGTTACCAGCCACCTCGGCACAAGCTAAACCTATTTCTTCTATACGTCTGCTGGTTCTGGTTTTATCCCGGCAACTAATACGATAGAAGCACTTAAGAATCTAATCCAAAGGGGAAACCGATGGCTGAATACATTCTGCAACTGCAGTGTGCCGATCAATCTGGCATCATTCATGCGGTTGCCAGCGGCCTTTTGGATTGCCAGGCAAACATCGTAGA
>JBAXKB010000067.1:0-4767 GCA_037137575.1 Actinomycetes bacterium | reverse complement strand
GCTTTTTCTGAGCGTCTGTCTGGCTACGAGGTCAATAAGAAGACTTTCAAGGTTGCGGTGGACTGGAAAGTGGACAAGAAGCTGTTGAGAGATCTGGCGGCGGCTCGGATCTCTGAGCTCTAAGAGTCTGACCACCAGACATGCGAACCGCCAGTTTGGCGAGCTCGCTGCGAGAAAGCGGCTGCGAATTGCGACCATTGGGCATAGTCAGCAGATTCCAATTCCTCGAACCAATTTGAACTGGATAATCCGCATTTTTCAAGAATCTCGAAAAAGTTTTCTTCGCTTAACGAGAATTCGGCATCTACGCTAAAGGAGTCTTTTCCGCCATAGATGTAGGAGGAAAGGTGTGCCTCATCGCTTGGGGTGAAGCTAAGGCTCCATTCAGGACCGTTCTCGCCAGCTTTAAAATTGATGGAAATAGGTTGATTGGGATTATCTGTCATTTTTCTCCTTCTACACTTCAATTAGACCAAGCAGGTACGACATTTTCTCCCTAGTTATGCGGGTTATCTCGCCTTTTTGGAGCAAGATTGAGGTATTTACAGTTGGGCATTGAATTCGGCGTGTCGCTTCCAATTCGAACAGATGTTCGATAATGTCTTACTTAACCACAAGGGTTTTTACTAGTTCACAACTAGGAAATACCCACAAGGCAGGCAGCTCCAGAGTTTCTTGTCGGTGGCCGCAGATAACTTTCTAGCACCGCATAAGTCCGACACGAAACCGCAAGGAGTCCCCAATGGCAACAGCCAAGTCCAATGCTCGCGAAACTACTCGTATGGCATCTTCAGCAAGTAACCGCGAACAGGCACTAGAAACAGCATTAGCCCAGATCGAGCGTCAGTTCGGTAAAGGCTCAATCATGCGTCTTGGCCAAGAAGAACGCGTTCCAGTAGAAGTTATTTCCACTGGTTCTGTTGCGCTAGACATTGCGCTAGGCATAGGTGGCTTACCACGTGGCCGAATTGTTGAAATTTACGGCCCTGAATCATCGGGTAAAACAACACTTGCAATTCATGCAATCGCTAATGCGCAGAAGAACGGCGGCATTGCAGCCTTCATCGATGCCGAGCACGCATTCGATCCAGAGTACGCCGCCAAGCTCGGGGTAGACATCGATAACTTGCTAGTCAGCCAGCCAGACACCGGCGAACAGGCACTTGAAATCGCCGACATGCTAATTCGCTCCGGCACGCTAGACATCATCGTTATCGACTCAGTTGCTGCCTTGGTGCCACGCGCCGAAATTGAGGGCGACATGGGCGATAGTCACATGGGTTTGCAGGCGCGTTTGATGTCGCAGGCGCTTCGCAAGATCACGGGCGCGCTTAGCAATAACAACACCACCGCAATCTTTATCAACCAGCTACGCGAAAAGATCGGCGTTATGTTTGGTAGCCCAGAAACCACAACCGGTGGCAAGGCGCTTAAGTTCTACGCTTCGGTGCGTTTAGACATTCGCCGTATCGAAACCTTGAAGGATGGCACCGAGCCAGTGGGTAACCGTACTCGCGTCAAGGTTGTTAAGAATAAGGTTGCACCGCCGTTCAAGCAGGCAGAGTTCGACATTCTTTACGGCGAAGGTATTTCGCGTGAAGGCGGCATCATCGACATGGCTGTTGAACAAGGCTTCGTACGCAAGGCCGGCGCTTGGTACACCTACGAAGGCGACCAGTTGGGTCAGGGTAAAGAGAACGCTCGCGCTTACCTAAAAGACAACCCAGGGTTAACCGATGATCTAGAACGAAAGATCAAAGAGAAGCTTGGTATCGGGGTAAATAAAGCGGATCTAAGCGTTGTAGCGGCTGAACCAGTTGAGCCAGCAGAAGAAATCGAAGAATAGAAATTTGATTTGGATGTCAGTGTGTGGTGTTTTCTAACTCGCCACACACTGACATTTCTTTTGGATCATGATGGACTTAATCGAACCTGAATCAGCAAAATGGCTGCCAGAGGCAAACCCAGTATCAGTTGCAAATAACATTGCGCTGAACCAACTATCCATGAGCCCCAAGACTCGGCACCAACTTGAAAAAGCGTTAGCCAAAAAAGGCACGCCAGATGACATTGCCAAAACAGTATTGGATCGCCTCACTGAGCTCGGCTACGTGGACGACTTGGCCTATGCACAAATGTTTATCCGTAGTAAGACCCACACCAAACACTTAGCCAGACGAGCCATGTCTTACGAACTAGCCAAGCGTGGCGTGCACAAAGATTTAATCGAAGAAGCCTTATCGGACATCACCACAGAAGACGAGTGGGAGATGGCGCGTGAGCTGGTAGCTAAAAAACTACGCTCTGGCAGAGAACTGAGCACAGAGGTTATTACTAGACGGCTGATGGGAACACTGGCTCGAAAAGGGTATCCAGGGGCTATCGCGGGGGCAGTAATTCGCGAAGCGCTGGAAACCCAGCGCCACTAAATCCGCCTAAACTAGGGGCTATGACCACAACAGGTACCTACGAAGTGCGCACTCTGGGCTGCCAGATGAATGTGCATGATTCTGAGCGAATCGCTGGGTTACTTGAAGCCAGTGGCTACGAACCAGTATCTGAATCGCAATCACCTGATGTAATCGTGTTCAATACCTGCGCAGTGCGTGAGAACGCCGATAACAAACTTTATGGTCTGCTGAGTCAGCTAGTGCCAGCGAAGAAAAAGAATCCACGCCTGCAAATTGCTGTTGGTGGCTGTCTGGCGCAAAAGGATCGTGGCGAAATTCTTGCCAATGCACCAAATGTGGATGTTGTTTTCGGAACGCACAACATCGACGCACTTCCGGTGCTATTAGAACGCGCCCGCATCGAAGATGAAGCGCAAATCGAAATTCTTGAATCACTCAATGTTTTTCCATCAACACTTCCTGCGCGTCGCGATAGCGCTGCCATCGCTTGGGTGAGCGTGAGTGTTGGTTGTAACAACACTTGTACGTTCTGTATTGTGCCAACACTGCGCGGGCGCGAAAAAGATCGTCGCCCAGCAGACATCTTGAACGAAATCAAAGTTTTGGTTGATCAGGGCGTAGTTGAAGTTACCTTGCTTGGCCAGAATGTGAATGCCTATGGCGTGGAGTTTGGCGACCGTTATGCATTTGCTGATTTACTTCGTGCCTGCGGAAAGATCTCTGGGCTAGAGCGCGTGCGCTTCACCAGCCCGCATCCACGTGATTTCACCGATCATGTAATTGATGCCATGGCCGAAACTTGGAATGTGATGCCACAGCTTCATATGCCGATGCAATCGGGCTCAGATCGAATTTTGCAAGCCATGCGGCGCTCGTACCGCCGTGACAAGTACTTGGGCATTCTTGATCGGGTGCGCCAGGCAATGCCAGATGCAGCAATCACAACAGACATCATCGTTGGTTTCCCGGGCGAAACTGAAGAAGACTTCATGCAAACTATGGATATTGTGCAGCAGGCACGATTCATGAACTGCTACACCTACCAATACAGTAAGCGCCCGGGTACTCCTGCGGCCGTAATGCCAGATCAAGTGCCGGCTGAAGTTGTGCAAGAGCGGTATGTGCGTTTAATTGCCTTGGGCAACGATGTTTCTTGGCAGGAAAATAAGAATTATGTAGGGCAAACTGTGGAAGTCTTGGTTGCAACTGGTGAAGGTCGTAAAGACGAGGCAACAGGGCGAGTATCGGGTCGCGCCCGCGATTATCGCCTTGTGCACGTAACAAAAACCGACACCAATGGAACACTGCACAATGTTCGACCCGGCGATGTTGTTACCGCAGTTGTAACGCACGCTGCGCCGCATCACTTGATCGCCGATCAGTTGCTATCAGTTCGGCCAACTACAGCTGGCGACATGTATGAGGCAGGTCAGCGCCCGATAACTGAAGGCAGCGCGAAACCTAAAACCAGTGGTCTGATCACACTTGGCCCTGTTTCTTAACCAATGCCTAAAGTAGTTGTTATTGTCGGTCCAACCGCTGTTGGCAAAACAGAGCTTTCACTTGACATTGCGGCGCACCTAGATGCCGAAATCATCAACGCTGATTCCATGCAGTTGTACCGCGGCATGGACATCGGCACAGCAAAAGTGCCAGTGGAACAGCGCCGCGGTATCCCGCATCACATGCTCGATGTGCTGGAAGTTACGCAAGGCGCGACAGTTTCCGACTATCAACGCGATGCTCGGCAAGTAGTCGAACAGATTCATGCTCGTGGAAAGCGCGTTGTAGTTGTGGGTGGTTCTGGATTATTCGTTCAGGGCCTTCTAGAAGACATGCAATTTCCAGCAAGTGATCCTGATGTGCGCACGCGGTTGGAGCAGGAGGCCGAAGAATTTGGCGCGCCAGCGATGTACGACCGACTCCAGGCTCTGGATTCGGCGGCGGCAGCAAACGTTGCTCCAAATAATTTGCGCCGAGTATTGCGCGCTCTTGAAGTTATTGAGCTAACCGGTGAAGCGCCCGTAACTACGTTGAAACAGTTGGCTGAAATTGTGCCTAGTGTGCGAATCGGATTACGTCGCGATCGCGCCGAGCTGGATCAACGCATTGAAGCGCGGGTTGAAATCATGTGGCAGCAAGGACTAGTGGATGAAGTTCGCTCGCTTGAGCAGGCCGGCCTGCGTGATGGGGTCACTGCGAGTAAAGCGCTTGGCTACGCACAAGTTCTGGATTTCCTATCGGGTGAAATCACCGAAACCGAGGCCAAGGAACTAACTAAGAGTTCAACCAGACGCTATGTCCGGCGCCAAGATTCCTGGTTCAACCGCGATACCCGCATCAACTGGCTTGCGGC
>JBAXKB010000066.1:0-4822 GCA_037137575.1 Actinomycetes bacterium | reverse complement strand
GAACTAAAGCGTTTTTGTCTAAAGTTCTTTAAGTTTTGCTGATTACGCACGATTCGCAATCATCGATAACCGTTCCAGCACAGACATTGTTGGCTCACTTTGATTCAAGGTGTAGAAGTGCAGTCCTGGCGCGCCAAGAGCAAAAACATCTTCACAAATTTGAACTGCCACATCAATACCTAGAGCGCGCACTGATTCTGGATCATTTTGAAAACGCGCAAAACGCATACGTGTAGCGGTTGGCATGTGGCCACCACTTAGCTCAAGCATTCGCACAATCTGTAGGTAACTTGTGACTGGCATGATGCCTGGGTACACCGCAAGCTTTGAACCGCGCTTTTCAAGTTCCGTAACCAGTTGTTCGTATCTATCGCTGGCAAAAACAAACTGAGTGATAGCAAATGTTGCGCCTAGTTCTTCTTTACGAAGCAGTACATCAATGTCGTGTTGCAGGTTGCCTTTGGAAGCCGGATGTATATCTGGAAATGCTGCTACGCCAACGGGCAGTGAACTAACCGATCCAACTAGCTGCACAAGCTCGTCGGCATGAGCAAGCCCATTTTCTGTGGTCGTCCAAGGGGCCGCTGGGCCACCAACTGGATCCCCACGAAGAGCTAGAACTCCATCTAGGCCAGCGGATTCAAAGGATCTAATCTCAGCAACAAGTGCATCACGAGTAGCCCCAACGCAGGTTAAGTGACCAATCGTAGGTATTCCAGCCATTTGCTTGATACCGGCTGCAGTTTTTAACGAGCGATCTCGGGTGCTGCCACCTGCGCCGTAAGTAACTGAAACAAAAGCAGGGGAGTAAGCGCCCAAAACCTCAACGGTTTTATCCAGTGTTGTTTGTCCGGTCTCGTCTTTAGGCGGAAAGAACTCGAAGGAAATTTGCGGTTCGGCAGGGGCGCTGACGTTAGAAGTCATCGAGCCTCCTGAAAATAGCCGAAGTTGGTAACTAGTCAATCCACGAGGCTTCGTTTCTTGCAGTCTCTAAATTAGCACGAGGTATGAGCAAATCTGCTCAGGGAAGGTGATTAATTAGCTACTTGCACTTCGAGGGTAGCGGGCAAAGAACTCTGCCTTTAATTCGTAATAAGTTCCGTCAATTATTGCTCTGCGAATTTTGGCAACTAGACCAACCACGAAATGCTCATTGTGGATCGTTAGCAATGTTGCTGCAAGCAACTCTTTAGCTTTGACCAAGTGGTGTAGATAAGCCTGCGTGTAGTGCATGCAGGTGTAGCAGTCGCAATCTTCCACAAGTTTGACGAATGAGTCACGGAATCTGGCATTAGTAATGTTAAAGCGTCCGTCAAGGCTGTACACAGCAGCATTGCGACCAGCGCGAGATGCTGCCACACAGTCAAAGGTGTCGGCGCCAGCTTCAACGCCAACGAACAAATCTTCTGGTTCGCCAATACCAAGTAAGTGACGGGGCTTATTAGCAGGCAGTTCTTCGCTAACCCAGCGCACTATTGTGCCAAGTTGATGTTTGTCTAATGCCCCGCCAATACCAAAACCGTCAAAGTTCATGGCGCCGAGATCGCCAGCTGCTTGACGGCGCAGATCTTCGTACTGAGCGCCCTGAATCACGCCAAAAAGCGCCTGGTAGGGCTTGTGGCTGCGTTCAACGGTTAAGCGCTCATGTTCCTCAATGCAGCGTAATGCCCAAAGCCGGGTGCGCTCTAGCGACTTAACTTGATACTCGCGGGTATTAAGTAGTGTTGTGCACTCGTCAAAGGCAAACATGATGTCGGCACCTAGCTGATGCTGAACCTGCATGGAAACCTCTGGGGTAAACCGATGCATACTGCCATCTATGTGTGACTTGAAAGTAACTCCATCATCATCAACATGGGCAAGGCGTTGCTTGTGGTCTGCAATCACATCATCGGACTGCACAGTATCGGTTTCCATAGCTAAGACTTTTTTGAAACCCACACCAAGGCTTAACACTTGAAAACCGCCACTGTCGGTAAAAGTTGGTCCATTCCAGTTCATGAATTTCGAAAGTCCACCAGCAGCATCAACAATGGCCGGACCTGGTTGCAAATACAGGTGGTAGGCGTTTGCAAGAAGCGCTTGAGCGCCAAGCTCGCGCATTGATTCAGGCATTACAGATTTCACTGTGGCTTTAGTGCCAACTGGAATAAAAGCTGGTGTTTCGATGTCACCGTTTGGCGTATGAATTACCCCAGCGCGACCAACTGGGCGCAAAGATGAGTCGCTTGGCGCAAGCTCATGCTTGATTTCAAAACTGAAAGTCACAATATCTCGCTGAACTATTTTGCTTTAGAGGTTTCATTGCCAGCATCGACATGTGCAGCAAGTTTCTTAACGGCTTTGCCAAGGGCATTAAATTCGGCATCGGTCAGAATGTCGACAAAGTGCTTGCGAACACTCGTTACATGTGAGTGCGCCGCGGAGACTAGGGTTTTCCAGCCAAAATCTGTTAAAACCGCAAACTGGCCACGGCGGTCATCATCACAAACCTCACGCGTAACAAATTCGGCCGCCTCCATGCGATCGATTTGGTGAGACAAGCGGCTTCGCGAAATCAGTAGTTGCCCCGCTAGTTCGCTCATGCGAATTCTTCGCTTTGGATTTTCAGATAGTCGGACCAAAATTTCGTAGTCGCTGGCCGTTAGTCCATGTGTTTCTTGTAACTCAGTGTTGAGCGTGTGCTCTAGAAGTTGAGACGCTGTCAGCCAATCGCGCCAAATGCGCTGTTGTTCTGGGCTGAGCCACCGAGTCATGTCTGAAGTTTACTCTGGCCAGTTGATGGGCGCTAACCGCTAGTCGCGTTCCCAAATGGCGATTCCGCCCAAAATCCCGGCAGTATTTTCCACGATTGATACTTTAGGACCGAAATCGTAATCATCAAGTAGACGGGCATTGCCACCGCCAATGTAAATGTGATCGAAGAACATGAATTGATCGAACGCCTCGATTGCTTTAGCTACCCGCTGAATCCAGCGTTCTTTGCCAGCTTCTCTTCGCGCTGCATTGCCAATCTGTTGTTCAAATGTGTCACCCTTACGAAACGGCGCATGGCCCAATTCAAGATGGGGCAGTAGACGTCCGTCAAAGAACATTGCAGTTCCGCAGCCAGTACCCAGTGTCATGACAAATTCCAAGCCTTTGCCGCTAATCACTGCGCAACCCTGTACATCAGCATCGTTTGCAACGCGTACTGGAGCATCAAACTGTTTGTTTAGCGCACCTTCAAGATCGAATTCGTGCCAAATCTTCACTAAGGCTGGATCTACCTCGCCCTCAAGTGTTTTCTTCGAGAAAGATGGAATGTTGAAAACTCGACCATCGCGGACAAGACCCGGGAATCCAACCGTTACTCGACCAAAGCCAGGCAGCGCTTCTGATATCTTTCCGATCTCGCCCAACAGTACTTCGGGGGTGCATGGGTAAGGGGTTTCAAAGCGAACACGCTCGCTAATCATGTTGCCGCTCGCGTCCAGTAGCGCGGCTTTGATTCCACTGCCACCGACATCAACAGCGAGGGTGACTATGTCATGAAGAAAAGTGTGTTTAGGCACGTTAGAAATCATACCTGTGTCAGGATTTCTGCGCCGTCACTGGTCACTACAAGTGTGTGTTCAAACTGGGCACTGCGTTTGCAGTCTTTAGTTAAGACGGTCCAGCCATCAGCCCACATATTCCAAGAATAGGTGCCTAAAGTAAGCATTGGCTCAATTGTGAAAGTCATACCCTCTTCTAAAATAGTGCCGTAATCAGCGCTGTCATAGTGGGGAATAACTAGCCCGCTGTGGAACGCCGTGCTAATTCCGTGTCCAGTGAAATCGCGCACAACTCCGTAACCAAAGCGTTTCGCATAAGACTCGATAACTCGACCAATTACGTTAACCGGGCGGCCAGGTGCTACTGCAGCGATTGCTCGACGCAGCGATTCTTCGGTGCGTTCGACAAGGAGTCGAGATTCCTCATCTACCTGGCCAGCGAAAAAGGTGGCATTCGTGTCGCCGTGAACCCCGTGGATAAAAGCTGTGATGTCAATGTTTACGATGTCACCATCTTGCACAACTGTTGAGTCAGGAATTCCGTGGCAAATAACTTCATTCAAACTAGAACACAGTGACTTTGGAAATCCTCGGTAACCCAAAGTGGATGGGTAAGCCTGCTGATCACATAAATATTCGTGCCCAAGTCGATCGAGTTCATCAGTAGTAATTCCTGGCTCAATTGCGGAGCCAACAAGTTGCAATGCTTCGGCAGCTATTCGCCCAGCAATGCGCATCTTTTCGATTGTTTCAGTGGACTGAACATCCGAACCTGTGTAAGGGACAGGAGACTTCTTCCCCACATACTCGGGACGGACAATAGATTTAGGAACTTCGCGCATTGGCGAAATCGTTCCTGGCTTTAAAGTTCCTACTGGTGCTGACACAGGTTAAGTCTAGGACAGTGTTAATTGTGCGAAATAACACTGTGCTAAACACTCACTGGCACAATAGAAACATGAAGTGGTGGTTTTGCTTAAAGCATCAAAATGTCGAACACGGGCCAGGCTGTCCGGATGAATCTCGATTAGGGCCGTTCGCCTCGCAAGAACTCGCTGAAGCGGTATTAGATCGCATGAGAGCCCGCACCCAAGCACAAGACTGCGAAGACGAGTGAACCCCGCACCCAAAAGGGTACGGGGTTCACTATAAAAGCGGAGAAGTTACTTCTTCTTAGCTACTTTTTTAGCAGCTTTTCTAGGAGCAGCTTTCTTGACTACTTTCTTTGCAGCAACCTTCTTCTTTGGTGCAGCCTTCTTAGCAGCCTTCTTTGGTGCAGCCTTCTT
>JBAXKB010000065.1:0-4864 GCA_037137575.1 Actinomycetes bacterium | reverse complement strand
AACCCCCAGCCAAGAAACAGCGCTGGGGGTTAACTTTCAACTTATGGTTTAAATGTCGTAGTACAACTCAAACTCAGCTGGATGTGGACGCAAGCGAACATAATCAACTTCTGCTGAGCGCTTGTAATCAATCCAAGTTTCGATCAAGTCTGGAGTGAATACGCCACCGGCTAGCAAGTAATCATGGTCTGCTTCAAGAGCTTCAAGTACTGCAGACAGTGATGATGGAACCTGTGGAATTGCATCGGCTTCTGCGCCTTCCAATTCGTAAAGGTCCTTATCAACTGGTGCGTGTGGTTCGATTTTGTTCTTGATGCCGTCAAGGCCAGCCATAAGCATTGCTGAGAATGCCAAGTATGGATTGCTTGATGGATCTGGGCAACGGAACTCAATACGCTTCGCCTTTGGATTCGAGCCCGTGATTGGGATACGAATACAAGCACTGCGGTTGCGCTGTGAGTAAACCAAGTTAACTGGTGCTTCATAGCCTGGAACCAAACGATGGTATGAGTTAACGGTTGGGTTGGTGAATGCAAGTAGTGATGGTGCGTGCTTTAACAAACCGCCGATGTACCAGCGAGCCATGTCAGATAGATCGGCGTAGCCAGCCTCGTCGTAGAACAACGGAACGCCGTTGGTCCACAATGACTGATGCACGTGCATACCTGAACCATTGTCACCGAATAGTGGCTTTGGCATGAAGGTTGCAGTCTTACCGTGTGCCCAAGCTTCGTTCTTGATTATGTACTTGAACAACATAACTTCGTCAGCTGCCTTAAGCAGGGTGTTGAAGCGGTAGTTGATTTCCATCTGGCCAGCAGTGCCGACTTCGTGATGTGAACGCTCTACAAGTAGGCCAACCTGCTCCAAACGCTGAACCATTCCGTCGCGAATGTCTGCAAACTGATCTGTTGGGGATACTGGGAAGTAACCACCCTTGTAACGGGTCTTGTAGCCACGGTTATCAGTGCCATCAGCATTGAATTCAGCGCCAGTATTCCAAGCGCCTTCAATTGAATCTACGTGGTGGAAAGCTTCATTCTGTGAAGTGCTGAAGCGTACTGAATCAAAGATGTAGAACTCTGCCTCAGGAGCAAAGAATGCGGTGTCGGCAATACCCGTTGATGCAAGGTATGCCTCAGCCTTAGCTGCAACGTTGCGTGGATCGCGGCTGTAGAACTCATCTGTGAATGGATCACGGACTGAGAAGTTCATCACCAGGGTGCTTGCCTTGCGGAAAGGATCCATGTAAGCGGTTGTTACATCTGGAATCAACTTCATGTCTGATTCGTGGATTGCCTGGAAACCGCGGATCGATGAACCATCGAACATCTGGCCAGTCTCAAAGAAATCATCTGGCAATGTTTGTGCCGGCACATTGAAGTGCTGCATGATGCCAGGTAGGTCGCAGAAGCGAACGTCTACGAATGCAATGTTGTTGTCTTTGATGTATTTCTTTACATCATCAGGGGTCTTAAAGCCCAATGGCTCAGACATTCATCCTCCATAAGTGTGTGTTCTAGGCGACTCATCCTAAGATTTACCGCCTAGTTGGAACGTGCGAACAAAACAAGGTTATTGGCTCTCTGTTTCGTCAATGTTACGGGGGTTTGCACAAGGACAACTTGAGTGTTTATAAGTAGGCTGGCAACCTATGGAATCGCTAAACCGCTTGGGATTACCCGACAATGGGCCAGGGTCACTGGCCGGGCTAGGGCGCAGAATTGCTGCATTTTCCCTCGATTATTTCGCCAGTATGGCTGTTGCTCATTTGCTTGACAGAAATATCGACCCATTGGGTAATTCATTTCGCATCCTCACACTTGAAGTCATGTTTGCCCAAATGGTGCTTCTGACATCGCTAACTGGTTCTTCATTTGGTCAGCGTTTGCTGGGCATGCAAGTTACGAAGTTAGATTTATCGCGAGTTGACGCTTTGCGGGTAATTGCACGCACAGCACTCATCTTTTTAGTCATTCCAGCTGTGGTTTGGGATCGCGATACGCGCGGACTGCACGACCGCCTTTTGGGCACAGTGGTAGTTCGAACTCGCTAACGAGTTTGGTTATTTAGCGACGGGGAGTTTTGCCACGCGTTGGCATCGGACCTTTTGGAATCGGAATTTGATTCGCAGGTAATGCCGTGAAGCGTCGACGTAATTCTGTGGTTGCAGCTGGGCGCAGTGCCTTAGGAAACTTCTTCAATTCTTTGCGAAGTTGACGAAGTTTTATGCCACTTGATCCCACAATGATTTCGTGAATCGGCACACCAGGAGCAAAGCGAGCATGAATCTTTTTCTGCTCGGTTAACAACTGTTGTGGTCGGCTACCTTCAGCAACCAAAATCACACCAGGGCGACCAACAACACGATGAACTATGTTTTGGAGCTTGTCTACGCCAACAGCTGGGGTAGTGGTAAAGCCAGTGCGCGGGCTCATGCTTTGCAGCACTGATGCGGCCGCACCGAGTTGATCTTCAACCGAGGCATAGATTGCGCGTTCAGCAATTCGGCCAAAAACAATCAAGGTAATTAGTAGTGCTAAGCCAACAGCCAAGATGGTGAAGAAAGCCATCATATTTAGAGCGACACCAATACCGAACATCGCGCTAAACGTAACCGCAAAAACGAGTATGAGTTTCAGGCCAAGTAGTGAGACGTGTTTACTGGCTACTGAGTAGGTTTCGCGAAGCTGCTTATGCCACTTCTGTTTTTCCGGTGCTGCTTGGCGGTTAGACATGTATCAACCTTAGATGTTGGTGGTGGAACGAGCGGTGATTGCTTGCTGATAAAGTCGGCCAGCGCGGTAAGACGAGCGAACTAGGGGCCCACTCATTACGCCAACAAAGCCAATGTTTTCAGCAAATTCTTGTAACATAACGAATTCCTCTGGCTTCACCCAACGTTCAACCGGATGATGACGAAGCGATGGTCGTAAATACTGCGTGATGGTCACAAGTTCACAACCCGCATTTAGTAGGTCGTGCAAAGTTTCTTTAACTTCATCGATGGTTTCGCCCATACCCAAAATCAAGTTGCTCTTGGTGACAAGGCCGAATTCACGCGCCGCAGTAATCACGTTCAGTGAGCGATCGTACCTAAAGCCTGGGCGAATCTGTTTGAAGATACGGCGCACAGTTTCGAGATTGTGGGCAAATACTTCTGGACGCGATTCGAACACTTCATTGAGTAATACTGGTTCGGCATCGAAATCTGGCGCCAACATTTCAACTTTGATGCCGGGCACTGCGTTGTGTACTGCGCGGATTGTTTCGGCGTAAAGCCATGCGCCTTGATCTTCTAGATCGTCGCGCGTAACGCCGGTGATGGTTGCGTAACGCAATTCCATTTTGGCAACAGATTCAGCAACACGTCGGGGTTCGTCACGATCTAATTCTTTTGGCTTGCCAGTATCGATTTGGCAGAAGTCACAACGACGGGTGCACTGGTCGCCACCGATAAGAAATGTCGCTTCACGATCTTCCCAACATTCAAAAATGTTTGGGCAACCTGCTTCTTGGCAAACAGTGTGTAAACCTTCGCTCTTCACCAAACTCAAAATCTTGGTGTATTCCGGCCCAGTCTTTACGCGCGTCTTAATCCATTCGGGCTTGCGCTCGATTGGAGTCAGTGAGTTACGCGCTTCAATACGCAGAAGTCGCGGCTGGAGTGGGGCGGACGAATCGGTCACGGCTTAATCTTACGCGGTAACGGTTTGGCTGGCTTGGGCAGTCACGCCGTCGAATACGCGATGTAGATGTTGAGTAATGCTGGCCAACACATCTGTTGGGGTAATTGGTTTGCCAAGTTCTGCGCTCAGCGTGCTTACCCCGGCATCGGTGATGCCACAGGGCACAATTTTGCTGAAATCAACCAGCTCGTTTGAGCAGTTCAGGGCAAAACCATGCATAGTTACGCCTTGGGCAACTCGAACGCCGATGGCAGCGAGTTTGCGTTCACCGTTTTCATCGGCCACCCAAACACCGCTTCGGCCTTTAATTCGGGTAGTGGGTAAACCAAAGTCTGCACATACGCCTATCAGCACATCTTCAAGTCGGCGCACATGTGAAACCACATCCATTGGGCTAGGCAAGTGCACAATCGGGTAGCCAACAAGCTGGCCAGGGCCATGCCAAGTAATTTTGCCGCCGCGATCTACATCAACAACTGGCGTGCCATCGATTGGGCGATCGCCAAGTTCGGTTCGCCGACCGGCGGTATAAACCGAGGCATGTTCAAGGAGCAAGACTTGATCTGGAAGTTCGCGAGCCACAACACCGGCATGAATTTCCCGTTGCAAATCCCAGGCCTGTTGGTAATCCACATAGCTCTGGCCAAGCTCAAGTTGGTGGATTAGTACGCTCACTCCTTAAGCCTATGCCGACAAGCATTCGCGAGCGAAAGGCGGTAAATTTGGGGGAGCAGGGCAAAGTTGTTGCCCGGACCTGATTTAAAGGATTAGTACTCGTGTCAAACGATCTCGGACAAGATTTAACCCCGGCAACCGAATCAATCACCAAGCGCTCGCGCAATAAGTTCGTAACCATTTCTGTAGCAGTTGTGCTCAGTTGGTTGGCGATCAGCGCCGTTGCTGGCCCGCTTTTTGGCAAGCTTACGAGTGTTCAAAAGAATGACAATTCAAATTTCTTGCCAGCTAGTGCTGAGTCAACAAAAGCTGGCACATTCTCTGTGCAGTTCAGTGACCAGAAAGATTCATCGATTCTGCCAGCGCTTGTTCTTTTCGCCGGCAAAGCGGATCCAACCAATTTGGCAAAGGTTGCTGGGTTTGCAAAGACAATTCTTTCGAAGCCTGTTGCCGATTCTGGTGGACGGACCGTTGGGGATTATTTAGCACCAAATAGCAAG
>JBAXKB010000064.1:0-4964 GCA_037137575.1 Actinomycetes bacterium | reverse complement strand
TCCCAGGGCCGCCTCGGGGATTTGAACCCCGGACCTACGCATTACGAGTGCGTTGCTCTACCCCTGAGCTAAGGCGGCTTGTTGCCACAACGTGGCGCTAGAAAAGTTTAGTGGTTAGCGCACCTAACGGGTAAATGCAGACAAAACCTCAAAAAGTAGGGGATGCAAGCGACCGCACAGCCGCTGGCATCCCCAAATCTTTTTGCTAGTTACTTCACAATAACCACCGTGGTAAGTGCTGGCACGGTCACGTTGTAGGCACGCTTAAGTGTCTTTAGTGGCTTTGCCGAGTTGGCTGTGGCAGTTGCACCAGAAACGTAAATCTTCCAGTCACCTGTCGAAGGCAAACTTACCTGAGTTGGAATTGACTCGGTGTTATGAACAACAACGATTGATTTCCAACTATCTCCCATGGCTTTTCCATTTAGTGAATATGCAATCACATCATCCATTCCAGTGTTGATGAACTTCAGATTGCTCTTCACCTGCGCAGTAGTCCACATACGGAAAGCTGGATGTGCTTTACGAATTGCGTACAGTCCTGAGTAGTAGGAAGCAGTTGTGGCATTTGTTAGGCGATCAGCCCACTTGAGTGAGTTCACTGAATCTAGGGCGTTGTAGCTGTTGCCGTTACCGCCCTTACTGCGCATGAATTCCTGGCCCGCCTGTTGGAATGGCATACCTTGGGCAAGAATCGTGATTGCACCAGCCTGCTGGACAAAGATTGCTTTCTTGGCTGGGGTAGCTCCACGAACACTGGCCTGTAACTTGTCATACAGTGTCAGATTGTCATGTGACTCTACATAGTTAACGGACTGACCCGGGTTAACAGTTGTGAAGTTTGGATATACCGAATTACTGTAATTGATATTTCCGGTGATACCCGCGATCACATCTTGGTTCAAGTAAGTCGCGCCTGAGATCCAACCAGGGCCAGTAGCATTTCCAGTTGAACCTTTTACGCCATCGCGGATCTGGTCATTGAAAACACCAAAACCTGGAATCTGAGCCAAGTTTGGCTGGTTCGCACGATTATTGGGAGCTAGTACATCGCCAATATTCCAACCTTCACCGAAGGTGATTACCGTCGGATCAACTGTGTCAATCGCGCTGCGGATTGCTTGCGCTGTTGGAATATCTAGCAGACCCATCTGATCTAGGCGGAACCCATCCATGTGGTATTCGGCTGCCCAGTACTTGAATGAATCAACAATGAACTTGCGAGCCATTGGTCGCTCAGATGCAATCTCATTTCCACAGCCACTTCCGTTAGCTAAAGCGCCTGAAGGTTCGGTGCGGTAGAAATAGCCTGGAACAATTTGCTGGTAGCTGTAGTCAGTTGCACTGCCAACATGGGAGTAAACAACATCCATGTTCACGCGAATTCCATTGTCGTGCATCGCTTGAACTGCGGTCTTTAACTCCTTGATACGAGCGATTGGATCATTCGCATTTGTCGAGTATGAGCCTTCAGGAATGTTGTAATTCTGTGGATCGTAGCCCCAGTTGAATGGGTTGCCGGCTCCAGTTTCATCAACCGATGTGAAATCGTAAATTGGTTGCAGCTCGATATGAGTAACACCAAGTTCCTTGATTGCACTTAGGCCAGTCTTTGTTGTAAGAGTCTTCTTGCCAACTTTTTTCGAGTACTTGGTATTCAGATCCGCAAAAGCCAAATACTTACCCTTGTGATTCGCTGGGATTCCACTATGGGCATCAACTGACAAATCACGAACATGGATTTCATAAACCGAAGCATCAACTGCCCGGCCGCTAAACGCAGGCTTTGTAGAGTTCCAGACTGTTGGGTTGGTCTTGCTCAGGTCAACGACAACACCCTTGGTACCGTTGGCCAGAGCAGCGCGCGCATAAGGATCAATTGTGCTGTGAATTTCACCGTTTACAGAGACCTGATACTGGTAGATAGTTCCATGCTGGTCGCCGGATAGTGATGTTGTCCAAGTTCCGTTAACTCCAGGAGTCATCGGCTTCACTGTTGCTTCTGGAAGAGTAGTTGGATCTACTGGAGCGCCACTACCATTCCACGCGTTTCCAAATGTCAAAAGCGAAACCGCAGATGCTGTTGGTGCCCATACTCGGAAGTCAGTCTTTGCCCCAGTGTAGGTATTTCCCAAGTCGTTACCTGTGTATGTGAATTGATCCGCAAACTTTTGTGAGGCGAAGATGTTGCCCACCACAACTGGAGCACTGCCGAAACCAGTTTCAACCGAACCTGATGCAGCAACTGCAGCTACGTTGACGTTAGTAACAGCAAACGAGAAAGTAAATGGTGAAACAGTCGTTGCTGCGGTTACTTTTTGCACGCCATTAAACGGTGCGCCAACATCACTTATGCGAAGGGTTTCGCCAACAGTTACACCGCTATCTGTTGCTGTAGTAATAGTTGCAATATTGCTTGCGACTGCTTTCTTGGTAACAGTAAAAGTTCGGGTGTTAGTAATCGTGTACTGGGAACTCAAGTCCATGTCGGCATCAAGTGTCAAAGTAAGCGCACGGGTATTTCGTGGATTCTTGCCACCAGTTGCAACAGCTGAAACAACATTGAGTCCACCTGAAACTGTCCAACCCTGAGCGCCAGTTCCATTGGTTGCCCCGCTGAATGGTTCACTAAGTGTCACATTGATTGTGCGGTAGTCATCTTGGGTTGCACTGTAGATTTCAGCACACAAACATGGAACACCGGTGTAGACCTTTTCGATATTTGAACGAATCCAGATTTCCGCATTTCCTGAGCCGTCGAAACTAGTAATGAATCGGTCAGAGCCAATATCCTTTGTCCAGTCATCCTTGCGAACGATGAAACCAATCTTCTTGATTTTTTCCATGTCGGTCAGGTTTAGCGTAAGTACCTTGCCGTAAGAGTCGGATCCAGTGAACAGGTTACGAGTATCTGCTAAACCGTGAGTTGCCTGCTCTGCTGATGAAGAACCAGGGAACCAAATCCACATATTCCAATCGGTGTAAACACCATCAGGTCGGTTGTAGTGGATCGTTATCGTGCTACTTGTTTTTGCGGAGGCTGGTGCAAAGCCATACATGCCTACAGCGGCAAATAGCAGCGCTGCGAAGGTAGCTACCCGAGTAAATCGCCAGTTCTTATTGTGCTTTTTCATTTCTGTACTCTTCCCTATTTCCTTTGATTAGAACATAAATTCTTCGTAATAAATGGCCGAATTAACCTTTAACCGAGCCCGCCGATAAACCTTCAACGATGTACCGTTGTAAAACCTGGAACAAGATAACAACTGGCAGGGCAGCCATTAACGCTCCAGCTGCGAAAACACCCCAGCTTGATTCATAGCGACCTGAAATAAAGGAACGCAAACCAACAGCCAAAGTCATCTGATCTGATTTAGTCAGGAAGATACTGGCAAGAATGAAGTCGTTCATTAGCCCAATGAACGCAAGCAACATAACAACAGCAAGCATCGGAGTGGCCAGCGGCAGAATGATTTTGAAGAAAATCTGGTTCGCACTTGCGCCATCAACAGTTGCTGCTTCATCTAGTTCGCGTGGGATTGTGTCAAAGAAGCCCTTGAGCAAATAGGTGTTGTAACCCATTGCGCCGCCCAAGTAAATAAGGACTAAGCCGGCCCAAGTTCCAGTACCCATGAATGGGAAAACAGTGCCAATTTTCTGCATGATAAGAAATAGCGCGATGAATGAGAGGATCTGTGGGAACATCTGAAGCAGCAACAGACCACCAAGGCTTAGCCGGCGCCCCTTGAATTGAATGCGGCTAAATGCATAAGCCGAAGCTACCGCAATGCTCACCTGCATGACCGCAGCGATTGACGAAACCATCAATGAATTTCGATACCAAAGCAGGTATGGATAATTTGCGTAAGTAACTTCGGAACTTAAGTCATGCTTACCTAACAAGAAGCGGAAGTTGTCCAAACCAAAATCATGAATTGAGAAATTCAGTGAAGATAGAGTTCCAGCTGGGTTGCAGGCCGCCAAGACCACATAAACAATTGGGGCAAGGGCAAAGGCAACAGCGAATGCGGCTGCTATGTAGCGATACCAGAGTTTTCCGCGATACGGTTTACGCTTTTTAACTGCTCTACGCGGTGCGCTTGGCACTGCTTTTGCCATTACTTCAGTCGTCATCAGTAGCCCCCTTAGCTCAAGTTCTCAAGTGCGCGAGTTCGTGTGAACGACAGTGTTGAAACACCTGCGACGATGAAGAAGATCAAGATAGAAATTGCACAGGCCAAGCCGTAGTCATTTCCGTGTCCCGCTTCAATCGCCAATTTGTAGGTGTAAGAAATCAAAATGTCAGTGGCACCAGCAATTTGCGAATCAGCTACCGGTGGGCCACCACCCGTCAACAAATAAATACCGCCGAAGTTATTGAAGTTATAGGCAAAAGATCCAATTAACAATGGCGATACCGTAACTAGCAGTAACGGAAGTTTGATTTTGGTCAAGATTTGCCGTGGCTTAGCGCCATCAACTTCCGCAGCCTCGGCTAATTCGGCTGGGATGGACTGAATCGCACCAGTACAGATCAAGAACATATACGGGAAGCCAAGCCAAAGATTAACTAAGACAGTTGATACCTTTGCCCAAAACGGATCAGTTAACCAAGGAATGTGTGAGTTAAATAAATTATTAATCACACCGAAATCATCATTTAGGAAACCTGCCCATATAAGTAGAGACAAGAAGCCAGGCATTGCATAAGGAATGATCAATGTGGAACGCAGTAGTTTACGACCCTTAACTCCAGGGTGGTTAAGCAGCAACGCCAGAAATAAGCCAAAAACAAATGTGGTGATAACTGTCAAGAATGCATATACGAATGTCCAAATTAGAACTCGCACAAACGGGCCACGAACTACCGGATCGGTAATGACAGATTTAAAGTTCTTGAATCCAACATTTACCCGCCAGCCTGGATCAAGTGCAGTGCCATCAGAATCGATGAAAGCACCTTC
>JBAXKB010000063.1:0-4988 GCA_037137575.1 Actinomycetes bacterium | reverse complement strand
ATGAAGTGCGTTGCGCGGGGGCTAGTCCAGATTTCATCGAGCTTTTCAATACGAGCACCAGCGTGCGAGTTGATCTGACAAACTGGGCGCTAGCAGATCACCTAAGCAACATAAATGATGTGTATCACGTACGCATGTTCCCAGCGGGCGCATCAATTGGACCGAGAATGTATCTCAAGATTTATCGGGGCACAAAAACCACTGAATTTAAATTTGATTTAACTTGCGGCGACGACACAGTGAAATTGGTGCAACTTGTTGGCCCGACGGTGAACGTTATTGATTCTGTTGATATTCCGCCGGTGGCTTCTGGGTTTACCTGGGGACGCATTGCCACAGCTGTGCATGGATGGAGCGCAACTAATTCATCCCCGGGTGCAGCGAACAAAATTGCTGCCCAAGGTTCGCCATCGGACACTTCGGCTTGGGTATTCGATCCTTTGTTAACGAAGCGCATAGACCTCACATTGCCGGCCGCGACAATGAACACTTTTCAAAGCTCGAATCCAGGTGATTTGTATCAGCCTGCCACATTCGCTGTGACTGCAAAGGATGCATCCGGTGCCACAGTTAAATCTGTTAGCTCAATGGCAATTGGCATGAGGCTTAAGTATGGATACGGTTCCTATCGTCCCTTCGGCACATTTGCTAACCCCGGGAAAAGTTCCTTCAAGTTGAAGTTCAATATGACTGTGCCAGGGCAACGTCTGGATGGTTTGAACAAACTCACTTTGAACAACATGGTGCAAGATGCCTCGCTTGTGCACGAGTGGGCCAGCTATACCCTTTTTCGGGCAATGGGCGTTCCCGCTCCTCGGGTTGGTTATGCCTCCGTATACATAAATAACAAACTTTGGGGCTTTTACTTAACCCTCGAACCTTACGATGACATCTCACTTTCATGGAACTATCCGCGAACTCAACATCTGTACGAAGCATTGTGGACTGATCGGTATCCGGATATCACATCGGGCCGAGCCAATTTGGCTTTTGAGGTTGATGAAGGTTCTGCAACATCCCGCACCGACTTACAGGCACTTGAAAATGCGGTGAACACCTACGCCATGACTTCATCGCAAGTGCAAAGTGTTTTGAATGTGCAAGGCATGGTTACCACAATGGCTGTAGAGCAGTATTTAAACCACTGGGATGGATATTCAAGTTTGATGCCATGGGCACCGAATAATTATTACTTGCATAGCGATGATGATGGCGTTTTTGAACTTTTGCCTTGGGGTACCGATCAAACTTTTGGTGGCAGTGCTGGTGACTTCTCAAATGCAAATGGAGTTCTGTTTAAACGCTGCATGCTCGATGATAAATGCCAGAGTATGTACAAAATGGCAGTTGCGAAGGTGGCCGCTACGGCTAGTTCGCTTGGGCTGGCGTCTGGGATTACCGACATCTTGAATGTGCAGCGCCAGGGGATAACCGATGACACATCCAGAGGCATGAGCTTTGCTGACACAGCAGGCGCAGCAAATGGCGTAGCGAGTCATATTACAAATGCGACCTCGCAGGCATCGAATTATCTGAATGGGGCGACTAACGGTGCGATTCGATGGAATCCCTCGTTGACTTTGAAGGCTGGCACCAAGCTCACAAGTGCGATCCTTAACGCATATTCGGATGTAGCAGGCACTTTCACATACTCTCCAGCTGCAAATACCATCGCAAAAGTCGGTAAATTGAAGGTGACTGTCACATTCCGACCCACAAATTCGGCGAAGTACTCGGTAAAGACCCTTCCCGTCACATTCATTGTTGTGCCGTAATTTTTAGCGAGATGTGACCTCGCCTGAAACTTCAGGTTTCTTTTTCGATAAAGTTACGAAGTGAATCGTGTTTTTCTTCAAAAAATTGAAAATCATGATGTAGGTTTAGATAGTTGACTGCCTAGCCAAAGGGCTATCCAGTTTAAGAGTCCATAACAAAAAAAAAGTGAGTATTACGTGAAACGTATTATCAGTCTTGTCGTCGCGTCAGCATTAGGGTTAACCCTTATTTCGTTGGCTACTCCAGCAAATGCTGTGGCTTCGGTTCACACCGTAACCCCAACTACGCAGGATCCCGGAAAGAGCATCACAATCGGTGCATCGGTTCCAATCCCAACAACTGGCGTCTCTGAGAATGTAATTACTCACACTTGGCCAGCAAGCCGGTTGGCATACATTGATGCAACCGCGCCAGATGGTTGGTTGATCGAATACAAGACTGCAAGTGGTTGGTCTGCGACACGTCCAAGTGATTTGAGCACATTAGAAGGTATTCGAACCACTGGCACTATCGATAGTCTTGGTGTGCTTAACGGCAAGCAGCAGCTGCAGACAACCGCAAATTCAACACCGATTATAGGCAAAGGTGACTTCGCTCCGAGTGGCCGTGGTGATGGATGGGGCGCATTCACATCGCCGAAGTACCTGCTAAATGTTTATCACCACGATGGTAATTACCGTCTAGAGTGCCACTTGAAATCGAACGGTGAACTATGTGGCGACTTGTATACGGTTTCGGATCTAAAAACTTCAAACCTTTCTGACGGTGTGGTAGTAGATGGCAAGGCATATTCCTTCGTTGTTAATAACAATTCAGGGGCTGCAGCCATCGTTTGTACTAACGTTGCAGACTTGCCTTTCACAGACTGTGGTTTAACTGAGTTTCCTGGCACCTACTTGGGCAGCGCACAGCAGGGACTTTCGTCTCAGTCTTTCGATGGGCGACGCATTTGGGCCGTAGATTTTTCCGATCGCAAACTACTTTGCTTTGACACAAACACTGGGGCGCCATGTTCTCTGACAGTTTCAAGTTCACTTACCGGTGCGATTAATCCCGACAACGGTTACTCTCCGGGCTATACAGCCATCATTGCTGGAAAGATTTTTATCACTGGTGATAAAACTTGGTGTGTTGTAGCTTCAACTGGCGCCGACTGTTCTGGCGATTGGCCGGTATCTACCGCCGGTCAGAATGCTGACTCAGGCGTCATTGCTCATGTGACAAACGGAGTTCAAGATGGCGTTTGCCAATTGACAAATGCTCATGCATGTTTTGATTTCAGTGGCGCATCAATTAGCACGCCACCGGGCCTAGATGGTCTATTGAGTGGGACTAGCACCAAACTTTCAGGTGGCGAAGGCTACTGGCAAACGACAGCTTGGAACGGTAATAAGGTCGTTTGGCAGTCAAACCCAAATGGTGAAAACTGGTCTTCGGGCACAGCTACTTGCTACGACTGGAGTATTGATGCAGCGTGTGTCGGTTTCGATACAACCGTTGATGTAGGCGGTTCACGCTATTCAGTGAGCCTAGATGCTCAGAACTCAAACTGTGTGTTATTCAATGGCGACAGTGGCGACATATACGCGGTTGATTTAGATACTGGCCTAATCGGATGTACCTCTCCAGAAGCGAAGGCAGTCTTCAGTGCTAAGGCACTGGCCCCATCTGTTAGTTGTGTAAACACTGGCAACATCCATACGTTTGACTCAATAAAACTTCAAGCACCTCAGGGTCTAACTGTGGCGGACCTAACTTTGACGGTTCAAGACGGAAACAAAGCTGACGTAGCTAATTTCGTTGATCTGGCTCCAGATGCAAATGGCGTAATTGATCTTTCGAGTTTGAATATTGATGCCACAAGCAATAATTTCCGTTTTGTGGTTTCTGCAACAGGCATGTCGCAGGATCAGGCCAAGGGTGTAATTGGCACTTTGCGTTATACAGCCGATCTTCCTGAACTTTGTGTAACTCTTCGAGTTAAAGCTGATTGTCCTGGAGTTTGGGGCGACCGAGTTAGCTTCCCACAAGCTTCGCTATCTGTTGCAACTGAGACATCTCGCAAACCAACTGGCGGTTCGGCAGTAGAAGCAAGTCAGAGTACAACTGTGTCTGTTAATGACGCTACCGAATTGGCTTGTGCCAGTTTCCAAGGTCTAGTTGGTCCAAATGGTCAAGGCGTCAGTGACGGTAGTCTCACTAGTCAAATCGTTGCGATGGCTTGGTCACCTGATGGACAACTATATGTTGGCGGCGTTTTTGCAAACGCGGGTGGCGATGAGAGCGCTGACTACCTAGCCCGCTGGAACGGAACTAACTGGGAAGCTGTTGGTCCAACAGGTAATGCTCAGGACGGTTTCAACTCAGCAATCACTGGTCGTGTAGCAGCCCTTGCATTTGATAAGACAGGTAACCTAATCGTCGGCGGCCAGTTCTCAGATGCAGCTGGACTTCCGATGGCAGATTATTTAGCAATCTATAATCCGACCACAAACACTTGGCAAGAGCCTGGGGTTACCCAACCGTTTAGTTATTATGTTCGGTCGATATCGGTCAATCCAACCAGTGGAAATCTAGTCGTTACTGGTGCATTCCGCTCGGTCAATGGCGACAATGCCAATAGCTACATTGTCCAGGTAGATCCAGCTGATAACTACTCAGTTTCATCTTTCAATCCTGACAACCAATTTAGCAATTACATCCACTACTCGACTTATGGGCCAGATAAAAACCTCTACATCGGAGGCTGGATTAGTGGCTTTGGTGGTCAATATGCCGCTTCTTACAATGGCACCGATTGGTCGTCACTGCCACAGAACTTCAATCCGGGTGACTCTGTTCGAGCGATTGCTTTCAGCGGAACCAAGATGTACGTCGGCGGTAATTTCACTGGCGTAAAGGTTTACGACTCTTCGACTGAAACATGGTCGTGGCTTGGAGGGTCGCAGAATGCCGTTGACGGTTCTGTCCGTAGTCTCCTAGTGGGATCAAACGGCGACCTATACATTGGTGGAAATTTCACCAACTTTAATTCAGCGCGAGTTATTCGTTATGTTGATGGAGCCTTCCTGCCGTTGATTGATAACAACACTGGTTCAGAAGGTTTTGACTACAACAGTGTTTATGGCGATTGGGGCGGCGTTTGGGCACTTGCGGAATCTCCACAAGGCCAGATCTATTTAGCTGGTGATTTCCAGAATGCTGGTGGCAAT
>JBAXKB010000062.1:0-5182 GCA_037137575.1 Actinomycetes bacterium | reverse complement strand
GAAGCCCAAGCCGCAGTATTACGCGCAGACGGTGAAGCTAAGGCTATCGCGAGAGTGTTCGATGCTATTCACGCTGCTAATCCATCGGACCAGGTACTCGCCTATCAATACCTACAGCAGCTGCCAGCAATTGCTAATGGCACGGCCAGTAAAGTCTGGATAATTCCTGCTGAGTTATCAGCCGCAGCCGGTTCAATCGTAAAGGCGTTCACTCCTAAGTAACTGTTGCAGAGTTCTAGTTAGGCCCAGAAATGTAGCGCTATAGCGAAGTTACACATGTGAACTATCAGCAAAAGAGTCACTTGAATCATTTCTCAACCTAGTCGTGCTAACTTAAAGTGTGACTAGCGACAAAGAGACTCCAAATACCGATGCGGCTCGAGCGGCCTTTCTTTCTGCTCTGGAACAAAAGAAGCAGAAACAATCCGATTCCAGGCCATCTGGCAGTACAACCGGCAAGTCTGCAGTAACAAAAAGCGGAGCCGCGGGTTCTCGCCGGCTATACCAACGCCGCAGTGGAAGTTCCTAACCTCTCGAAACTTGGCAAATCCCGCTCAAGGCTGGTATCAAAACTGATGCCCAAGATTCATAGCCCGCAGAGTTCAAGTGCACATCAAAACCGTCCGCCAACAAGTACTCGGATCTGAGCTTGTCGCCGTCGCAGAGCACCGGCCAACAATCCAAGAAAGTCAATCGTTCATGACTAATCTTGGAAACAATCTCGTTAGTCACACTGATACGTTCAAAGAATTCACTGCCACGAGGCAAAATCGAACATAACAACACACGAGCATCCGGCCATTGCGCCAAAATCGTTGACACAAGTGCATCAATTCTTGCTGCCACATCTTCAGCCAAGCGGTTTACTGTAACGTCACCAAAATCATTTGTACCAATCAGTAAGGAAATAACCGCAGGATTCAATTCGCCGAGCTCTTGAAGTTGATTTGCTACATCATCAGTCGTAAAACCAGGAACTGCTTCATTTTGCACCGGAACGAAATCAATCCACCTCGACCAGTGCGTGCCATGCGTAATGCTGTCACCTAAAAAGAGAATCATCGTCTCCCTTTCAAGCCTGTACATTGAACACTCTGCTGCGCGGAATAGATTTCGCAAGGCTCGGATTGTTTCTAGATCTGCTACTTACTTGTCTACTTGGATCGCGCACGCCATTGCAAGAAAGTGCCGATACCGGCACCGATACCCGCAACGGCGAAACCTAAGGGTACGGTCATAAAAACCAAGAAAATTGCTGCGCCCGAACCTGAACTCTCATCAAACATGGATACGTTTGAGCCCAAACTTCCCACAAAAGCCACGATAATTGGCGCTATTGCAATCAAAATGCCGGCACCAATACCTATCTTGGCCGCTATGTGCCTCTTTGGTTTGGGAATCTTAGAAACCGCTGGTTGCTCGGACCACTCAGCGCCATTCCAATATCGGAATCCACCAGAACCTGCCGGATCTGAATACCATCCTGCTGGAGCTGCCTTATCCATGTCTGAAATGTATCACTGCACGGCAATGAAATGTTGCTAATTAGAATTTGATAACTTTTGCAATGTTCGAATTATTGCACTGCCATACGCATCCAATCCAAAGAGACTTGAACACCAAATAATGGTTAAGGCAACTGCCCCGCATGCGCCAAGGCTAAACGAATTAACCTGTCTTGGCCGCCAGTCATCTCAAGGCGAACTTGCTCGGAAACTGCCTCATCAGGCGTTAGCCAAGCTAAATCAAGTGCCGATTGATTAGGGGCGCAATCCCCCGCCACCGGAACCAAAAAGACCAACGAAACTGCATGTTGGCGTGGATCATGAAATCCGGTCACTTCAGCATCAGGAAAATACTCAGCAACAGTAAATGGCGACGGTTGCGGTGGAATCTGCGGTAGAGCCATCGGACCCAAATCTTTTTCAACATGACGCAAAATCGCATCGCGAATTTGTTCACCGTAGAGAACGCGACCAGAAACAACAGCGCGGCTAATCGAACCATCTGGCCGACCTCGCAAAAGTAAACCAACACTTGTAACTTGTCCGCGTTCATCAACTCGCACTGGAATTGCTTCAACGTAAACAATCGGTAGTCGAGCTCGCGCACTATCCAACTGCTCGGAACTGAGCCAGGTTGGTGCTACTTCGGTGGTCTCCGTCATCAGCTAATCACTCGCTAATTCAGGAAGACGTTTTGCGAAATTTGGAAACAAGCCAAACCCACACGTCGCGACCAAAAAAAGCGCCAAGCAAAAAAGTGACCAGCAGAACTAACCAAGTTGGCAACTTAAAGTTGAAGATTAGAAAACTCCAGGTCATTTCTTCCATGTTCTTCAACTGAATGAAGAAAACAATAATCAAACCAATTACCAAAAGCTTGGCAATCAAACTCCAATTGATTTCGGACTTCTTTGCCGGTGCTTGTTCGCTCATCTGCAGACCTTTCTAGGTTTGTTATTCAAGCGTAGGGGCAATACTCGCTCAAATTGGGGATTTAGTCACCCCGACCGCGCTTGCCCTTACTCGGCATCCGACCCCGCGCATACCAACGATCATCAACAAATTCAACGGTTAAGGGCGCCGCAAAAGCCTGCGACATCGGACGACTCGCAATAACCTCACCTACCGGGCCGATAGCAGACATTTTCCCCTTGGAGAGTAGCAAGGCGTCCGTAAAGTTCGGTGGTATCTCTTCCACATGGTGCGTCACTAGCACGATCACTGGCGCTTGTGGATCTGCTGCTAACCGGGACAACCGCGCCACTAAATCTTCACGACCAGCGACATCTAGCCCCGCAGCTGGTTCATCCAATAACAACAATTCCGGATCAGCCATGAGTGCCCGAGCAATTTGCACACGCTTGCGTTCACCTTCGGACAATGTGCCAATTAATCTGCTCGACATATTTTCAAGGCCCCAAGCGCGCAACATTGCATGTGCCCGAGCCAAGTCCATGTCTTCGTATTGTTCTCGCCAACGCCCCACAACACCATGCGCTGCAGTGAGGACGGTGTTGAGCACTGTTTCACCCGGTGGCATTAGGGCAGATATGGCCGCGCTACTAATTCCGATCCGAGTTCGAAGTTCACGCACATCAGTGCTACCAAGTTCGGTATCTAGAATTGTTGCCGAGCCCATAGTTGGGTGCATGTATCCGGAGCAAATCTGCATGAGTGTGGTTTTACCTGCGCCATTGGGACCCATAATGACCCAGCGTTGACCTTCACTCACTTGCCAAGTCAATTTATTGAGGATCGGGTTGTTTCCGCGCATAACCGTTACATCGCGTAAGGAAATAACGTGTGTCACACTAGTAATGTATCGCCCAAAGACCCAAGAAAGGTACAGCGCACCCATGAAATCGCAAGTCGATAATGCAACAGGTTGCCGGTTGGCGCTCTGGCTAGGCGCTTGGGTGGCCGGCGACATCAGTATTGCGGATGCTGCGAATGCCTGCGAGAGCATAACTCACAGCCTTGACATAACTTGGCGCGAACAACGGATGCCCTGGCTCAACTTACTGGCCGAGGTACAGGTCGGCCAAACATCTGTAATGGCGCTCTTTCCGAGCCCTGGTAACCCAGATGGTGTTGCTATTGACGCGTTGCCCGAATTCGACTCCTCGATTGGGCTTGTTGCGCTTTCGAATCAGATTCTGATTGGGAAGTCGATCGATGACACTTGGATAGCGACGGAGAGCGCCGTAACAAAACCGTCAATCGATTTCGCCTTCGCTCGCATGCAACTGTTAGAGGCACTAACAACGGCTCAGTGCGCACTTGCAAATCTAGATTTAAGTGGATCACGCGTAATAGCAGACGCCACATTAGACACTCTCGATTTTGGGCCAGTACCGCCAACCACCCCGAAGCGAGTATTTGATGCGCTCGAACAGGGATACCGAATTGCCACCTTGGCACGTATCGCCAAGGATGATGCCATCGCCATAGCCTCTAGAAGTCAGAATGCGATGAAAGCCGAAATTCTCATAGACCTAGAACGTTGCGCGCGCGAACTGCTGCAAGCAGCCGTGAGTTCTAACTACTTCGCAAATTAGCCTAAACTTAAGACTTATGACAGATGTTTTGATTCTCACTATCAGTGGCAAAGACCAGCCGGGCGTCACCGCTGGTTTGACTGCCACTTTGTCTCAACTACCTGTATACATTCGTCAATTGGAACAGATTGTTCTTCAAGGTCACCTCATTTTGGGTATTTCTGTAATGACCCAAGAGGCTACAAAAGACGAAACTTTTGCACAGGCCACCAGGTTAGCTCAGGAATTTGCGGCAACTCGCAATTTACATGTTGACGCTCGGTCGATTAATACTGACGAACTTTCAAGCTGGCGTGAACATTTAATTGTGACCGTTTTGGGCGCGCCATTGCTGCCCTCATCTGTTGCATCAATCACTTCAACTATCGCTGACGCGGGCGGCAACATCGACCGCATTCGCCAAGTTGCTTCATACCCAGTTACTGCTGTGGAGTTTGAAGTTGGCGGAGTCAGCAAGACCACATTGCGTGATCAACTCTCTGCGGTTGCTCGTGAAAACCATATCGACATTGCTGTTCAAGAATCTGGCCTTGATCGACGTGGTGTCCACTTAATCGTGATGGATGTTGATTCAACATTTATTCAAGATGAAGTTATTGAACTTCTGGCGGCTCGCAATGGCGTAGAAGCCGAGGTCGCAGCAATCACAGCGCGCGCCATGAATGGCGAGATCGACTTCGAGCAATCATTACGCGAACGCGTTGCCATGCTTAAAGGATTACCTGCTGTTGCCCTGACGGAAGTTCTTGACGACATCACTTTCACGCCAGGCGCAAAGACCTTAACTCGCACACTTAACCGCATTGGTTTCCAGGTTGCATTGGTTAGTGGTGGCTTTATTGAGGTTGTTAAACCACTTGCCGATTCACTAGGTGTGACCAATGTTCGCGCGAATAAGTTAGGCGTTGTCAACGGACTACTTACTGGCGAACTAGAGGGTCCAATTATCGATCGCAAAGCCAAAGCAACAGCTCTTCGCGAGTTTGCCGCGCATTACGGCATTCCGATGTCACGCACAATCGCAATTGGTGATGGGGCAAACGACTTAGACATGCTTAACGAGGCTGCGCTCGGCATCGCCTTCAACGCAAAACCGTTTGTGCGCGACGCGGCACATGC
>JBAXKB010000061.1:0-5185 GCA_037137575.1 Actinomycetes bacterium | reverse complement strand
GCAAGCCCACCTGGCGTGACCACATTTACAGTTCCAGTATTCGATTGGGCATTGACTGTGAATGTGAGTTGGGTCGGAGTTCCAAGTGCGAAATCAACCGCAGCTCCACCCAGGGTTACTGCACTTGCACAATAGAGATAGGTACCTTTAACCGTTACTACCGAACCGGCTTTAACTGTAGTTGGCGAAACGCTCGTAACTTTGGGCTTATTCACCAGACGCGTAAATTTCGCGCTTGATGCTGTCCCACTATCAGTCTGTACCGTTATTGCGCCTGAAGTTGAAGAGCAAGGAACAACTGCCGTAATTGTTGTCGCAGTAATCGACTTAATTAGCGCCGTAACACCATTGAAAGAAACAGTTGCTTCGGAAGAGAAGTTAGTTCCCGTAATCGTTACGACTGATCCCGTGTCTGCTGACTTTGGCGAAAATGCTGTAACTGTTGGAGCCAATTGAGGCGCGGTTGTGAATTCAACGTCAACGTTGGTATCTGAATTCATCGTGAAAGTACATGTTGGAGAAATTCCACAGGCAGGGATTGACCATCCCGCTACATGACTGCCTTCAGTTGGTACGGCCGTCAATGTCACACTTGAGCCGCTAGCGAAAGCACCACTACACAAGTCGCCACAACCGATTCCATTACCGTCGGTTAAGGTGCCAGTACCGTCACCAAACATGCTCACATTCAGCATTGGTGTTTGGATTCCAGCAAGTGCCAAGTTGGCCGCAACCATCTGAGCTCCTTCATAAGCGCCAAGATCTGAATTTGGCTGAGCCATAGCAGCACTTGAGCAAGAAAGTTTGTATGGATCTTCATCACAAAGCGGAAGTGCCTCATGATTTCCACCATCAGTGTCATCGTAAGTTCCGGTGTAATCGAAGAACTCATAGCGACGGGTAACTGACTCCGCCCCCGCACCAACGGGCGCCTCACTAACAACTTCATTATCTGGCTGTACAGCTAGCGGAGTTCCATCTTCATTACATGTCGGGCGCGCCTGGATGAACTTCCATTCAGTTTCCACTTCAGCAGGGTCTTGCGGCACATTTGGATTATCCGTTAGCAATGCGCCAAGTTGTGCAGGTGCGTGAGATTCTGTTTTGTAAACCTTCATCCACTTTGCGGGTCCCCAAAGTGCACAATCAGGCTTGCCGGGTAGCGCTGGCACGGGTACCTGCGCTGGTGCTGGGAGTGCAGCGGCCACATTTCCTGCATTACTAATAGTCCAAACCGGCGCTGGAATCGCTACTGGGCTATCTGCGGTAACTAACGAACCAGAGTTTGTGCCGTCGTCGACAAGCCAGTGGTAAACAACGTTTGTTGGGTTAGTCATTGTGCCCAGACCGAAATGCTCACATCCACTGGCATCATAAAGTTGTGTGGTAGCTCCAGAGGGACCGCCCAAGTAGCAGGAATGGCCATCGGTCGCGGTTGGGTTAACGGGAGCCACGGCTGTGGTGTTCGCATAACCACGGGTCGCATCGTATTGCGACATCCAACGAACCTTTACCCCACTCACGCCGTTGGCGCTGAAATCGGTAACAGTCGGTGTGCCATATCGGTTGTACGGAGCTCCGAAGAAATACTGAACGTCAGCAGAAGAAACTCCATCAAGTTCAATTTCGAAACCATGTGTTTCTTTGCCCGTGTCATTGAAAGTATCGAAGTTACTTAGCGCTCCATTAATGTTTGCCTGTACTGCTTGGGCAGGTGCACTCTGTAGACCAAGGACCAAAAGAACTGTGACTAGAAGATACTTAAGAACTGTTTTCATGGGGTTTCCTCATCCGCTCAATAAATGGATACTATTTGGTGAGTATTAAGCGAAATGCAGACTTTGATGCCGCTTAGATAATTCTTGGCACAAAATTGGATATTGCAGACCTAGTTGAAAATTCAAATTAGACTTGAAACGATTCAAATTGAGGTGCTAATTGTTACTGGATACTCTGAAATATTTTCTGAGGCCCTATAAGCGCTTAGTGATTTTTACCCTCATCCTTCTCGCGATACAAGCGATTGCAAACCTTTATCTACCAGCTCTGAATGCAGACTTAATTAATAAGGGTGTAGCCACTGGTGACATCTCGTACATCTGGCATATCGGCTTGTGGATGCTACTTTCAGCCGTACTCGTTTTAATCGCTTCGTTAATCGTCGCTTATTTAAGCGCCCAAATCTCTATGGGCTTTGGCCGCGATGTGCGCCGCGATGTGTTTACGGCAGTTGAAAGGTTCTCAGCGCGGGAATTGAACCAATTCGGCGCCCCATCTCTAATCACTCGCAACACCAATGATGTGCAGCAAGTTCAGATGGTGCTTTTCACTGGCCTCACAATGATGATTAGCGCTCCGATAACCGGTGTTGGCGCATTAATCATGGCTGTGAAAACTAATGTGCAAATGTCTTGGATCTTGGTCGTAGTAATTCCAATTACATCATTGATCATCTGGCTGTTACTGCGACGAATAGTTCCACTATTTAGACTCATGCAAATTCGTATCGACCGAATCAACTTGGTACTACGCGAACAGATAAGTGGCATAAGAGTGATTAGGGCGTTTGTGCGCACCGAACGAGAGGAATCTCGATTCAACGACGCCAACACAGACTTACTTGATAACACACTTAAAGTAACGAGAACCTTTTCAGTGATGTTTCCAATACTTGGTTTGATTCTTAACCTTTCAAGTGTTGCCGTTATTTGGATTGGCGCTTATCTAATTGGCGATGGATCAATGTCGATTGGCAATCTGACTGCATTCTTGGCATACCTAATGCAGATTCTCTCCTCAGTAATGATGGCTGTGATGATGTCACTCATGATTCCGCGAGCGGCCACCAGCGCTGAGCGAATTCAGGAAGTGCTACGAACTAATACCTCCGTAGTAGAGAGCCCTGATCCAGTCACAACCCAGTATTCAACTGGGCTAATTGAGTTTCGCGACGTTGAATTTCGTTACCCGGGTGCACAAGATCCGGTATTGGAGAACATTTCTTTCACTGCAGAACGTGGGAAAATTACCGCAATTGTGGGCAGTACTGGCAGTGGCAAAACAACTTTGCTCAATTTGATCACTCGGTTAATCGATGTATCAAGTGGGTCCATTCTGATTGATGGCGTTGATTTGCGCGAACAATCTCTAGAAAAACTGTGGCAAAAAATCGGACTTGTTCCGCAGCGAGCATTCTTGTTTGGTACAACAATTGCTGAGAATCTTCGCTATGGTGATGCCGACGCAACTAACGAGCAACTATGGCACGCACTTGAAATTGCGCAGGCAAAGGATTTTGTTCTAGAACTGCCCGATCAACTTGAAACTGTAATTTCACAAGGTGGAACAAACCTTTCGGGTGGTCAGCGCCAGCGAATATCAATAGCCCGTGCGCTCGTGAAAAAAGCTTCGATTTATTTGCTTGACGATAGTTTCTCGGCGCTTGACTACAGCACCGATGCGAAGTTACGGGTAGCTCTTGAACCAGAGCTTGCTCAGTCAACCGTGATTATTGTCGGCCAGCGCATAAGTAGCATCATGCATGCTGATCAGATTTTGGTACTTGATGAAGCACGCGTTGTTGGGGTCGGTACCCATGTTGAGCTGATGGAAACTTGCCAAACATATAAAGAAATCGTGCTATCCCAGCTAAGTCCACAGGAAGCATCATGAGCGAACGCAGACCAATGGCAGCGCGCGGCCCTATGGGTGGCCCTATGGGTGGATTTGGAAATGCTCCACCCGCTAAGGCACAAGATTTTAAGAGTTCAATAAGGCGCCTGTTAAGTGAACTAGGACCTGAGAAAAAGCTAGTTGGACTGGTTCTCGTTCTGATTTCGGTCAGTGTTGCACTTGGTACCTTTGGGCCCAAACTTATGGGCAAAGCAACAAACTACATTTTCTATGGATACATCGGAAGCCATCTGCCAACCAATCTCCCAAAAGAGACAATCGTTGCTGGTCTGAGACTAAAAGGTCAGACTCAATTTGCAGACATGGTAGCTGCGAACCAGATTGTGCCTGGTCAAGGAATTGACTACGCAGCAATAACTCACATTTTGTTGATTGTTATCGCCTTATTCATAGTCTCAGGCTTGTTCATGTGGATGCAGAGTTACATCATGGCAGGAGTCACTCAACGTACAGTGTTCCGCCTGCGTCGCAAAGCTGAAGAAAAGTTGGGCCGCCTTCCACTTCAATATTTTGACACGCAGTCACGCGGCGATCTATTGAGTCGCGTTACTAACGACATCGACAACATAGCAACTTCCATGCAACAGGGACTTTCCCAAATCTTAAACTCAGTACTAACAGTTATTTCTGTTTTGGCGATGATGATTTGGATTAGCCCAACGCTTGCTGCTGTCTCACTCATTGCGATTCCGCTAAGTATTTTGGTTTCGGCTCGCATTGCGAAAAAGTCGCAAAAAGAATTCACTGACCAGTGGAGTTGGACTGGCAAACTCAATGGTCATGTAGAAGAGATGCACACTGGCCATGCTTTGATAAAAGTTTTTGGACGCCGAGAACGTGCAATCAACGATTTCAGTACCTTAAATGAAAATCTATATAAGTCGAGTTCTAAAGCCCAGTTTGTATCGGGCATGATTCAACCACTTACAACTTTCGTTTCGAACATCATTTATGTTGCAATTGCCGTATTGGGTGGGTACCAAGTGGCGACTGGCACGATGACTTTGGGTGATGTGCAGGCTTTCATCCAATATTCGCGTCAGTTCGGCATGCCATTGGCACAGATCGCTGGCCTAATAAATCTGGTGCAATCTGGAGTTGCATCTGCTGAGCGAGTTTTTGAACTTTTGGATGCGCCTGAACAGATTCCAGACAAAGAAGCTCTGCAGGAGATTGATCGGACTACCGGTGAAATCGAATTCAGAAATGTATCGTTTAGCTACTCGCCCGAAGTACCACTAATTGAAGACTTATCAATCAAAGTGCTGCCAGGACAAACTGTGGCCATAGTTGGGCCAACCGGCGCTGGCAAAACAACGCTAGTGAATCTGATTATGCGTTTTTATGAAATTACAGCTGGCCAAATCTTGATTGACGGTATCGACATTCGCGACATTTCGCGTGATGATCTGCGTCGCCAATTTGGCATGGTTTTGCAAGACACTTGGTTGTTCACTGGAACAATGCGCGAAAACATTGCCTACGGAGCTGC
>JBAXKB010000060.1:0-5366 GCA_037137575.1 Actinomycetes bacterium | reverse complement strand
GGCTCGGCTTATCAAGGCACATTTCGTAATCCCCTAGCTGACCCATATCTGCTTGGCGTTTCGGCCGGTGCTGGACTTGGCGCAACTTTAGAGATTGTGGTGTTTGAATCCCCCGCCCGTTGGTCTTTGCCAGTGGCTGCATTCTTAGGATCCCTAATTGCAGTATCACTTACATATGCACTCGGGCGTTCTTCTATTGCTGGACGTTCAGCATCTTCACTAGTTCTGGCCGGGGTTGCAGTAGCAGCTTTGTTAACCGCTGCTCAAACACTGGTGCAACAACGTAACTCGGATAAAGTACGCGAAGTTTATGCGTGGATTCTTGGTCGCCTCGCGATTGCAGGTTGGTCAGACGTGCTTATGGTTGCGCCATACGTAGTGATTTGCACAATCGTTTTACTTCGATACCGGCGAGTGCTTGATGTATTTGCTGTTGGCGATGAAGAAGCAGTAACTCTTGGTTTGCCAGTTAATCGGGCACGAGCAGTAATTATTTTGGCTGCCTCACTTGGCACAGCAGCTGCCGTTGCAGTAACTGGCCTGATTGGCTTTGTCGGCATCATCGTGCCGCACACAATCCGCCTTATAGCTGGCAACTCCTATCGCCGCTTACTTCCACTTTCGGTAATTTTCGGCGGCGTATTTTTGGTGTTCGCTGATGTAATTGCCCGAACAGCAATGTCACCGTCAGAAATTCCAATTGGTGTTGTTACTGCTCTGATAGGGGCGCCATTTTTCCTCTACATTCTTGCTTCGCGTAAAGAAGGTTCGTTGATATGAACCCCGTGATAACCGCTACCACAATGAACATCAAGAACCTGTCGGTTCAAATTGGCGCGCGAACAATTGTGCAAGATGTTTCGTTTGAAATCACGACCGGTGATTGGGTTTGCATCATTGGCCCGAACGGTGCCGGAAAGTCATCCCTACTTAAAGCGCTGGCCGGCATTTTGCCAAGCGAGGGAAACATTCGAGTAAATGATTTTGACTTAAATTCACTCTCGCATCGTGATCGCGCTTGCTGGATTGCATACGTTGCACAAAGCCCAGTGATTCCACCAGGCATGTTCGTGTTTGATTACGTGATGCTTGGCCGAACAGCACATCTAAAAATGCTTTCAAGTGAATCGCAATTTGATGTAGACATGACAACTTTTGTTTTAGACGAACTCGGCCTTGGTGAATTTGCTAAGCGTGAAGTGGCATCGCTTTCCGGCGGGGAACGTCAGCGCGTAACAATAGCCCGCGCACTTGCCCAAGCTTCACCTATTGTCCTGCTTGATGAGCCAACCAGTGCGCTCGATATCGGCTTCCAACAGGAAGTACTCACACTGATTAACACTTTGCGTAAAGACAAAAAGATTGCTGTCGTTTCAACAATGCACGATTTAACAACTTCAGGCATTTACCCCGATCGACTAATGCTTATGGCCGATGGCAAAGTTCAGGTTTCTGGCAGCGCAACTGAAGTTCTGACTGAAAAAAATATTTTGACCCATTACGGCGCAAAAGTTCGCATTCTTAACGATTTTGGTCGCCCAATCGTGGTGCCAACTGATTTTTAGCCCGCGCGACACTCCGAACACAATTCACTTTTTTATTGCAATGCCCATATATCTTGGAATGTAACCGATCGCCAAACGCGGTCACTAACTAAAGGAGAACGACCATGAAGGATGCCCCTTCCCGCTTACTCGCTGAATTTCTTGGCGTGTTCTTCCTATGCCTCTTTGGCATCGGAGCGATTGTAAATGGCGATAAGACAGGGCTAGTAGGTATTGCTCTGGCTCACGGCCTGGCAATCTTTGTTTCAATCTGCGCATTTGCCCACATTTCAGGTGCGCATTTCAACCCAGCAGTAACCACAGCACTTGCGGCTACCAAGCGCATTGCTCCACTAGATGCTTTGGCCTACATCGTGGCCCAGCTAATGGGCGCTGCTGCTGCCTCAGCAATCGCAAGCTATGTATATGGCAAAGCTTGGACTGCTGGTGTACCTGCTCTCACCGGCGTCAACGTTTCAAAAGGCATCGTCATTGAAGCCGTTGCAACTTTTGCTTTGATGATTGTCATCATGGGCGTAGCAGTTGATGGTCGCAGCAATGCAGCGATTGCCGGCCTACCAATTGGGTTAGTTATTGTTGGCGACATCTTCTGGTCCGGTCCACTAACTGGCGCTGCAATGAACCCAGCGCGTTGGCTTGGTCCAGCCGTAGTTGCTGGCGATTTTAGTAACGCAATCGTTTGGATCGTAGGTCCAATTCTTGGCGCACTAGTTGCTGCCTTTGCCTACGACACAATTATGAAGCCAGTCAAAGCTGCCTAAATAGTTTCAAAAAAATAAAGAGGGTCTAGGTGTGCGCCTAAACCCTCTTTATTTTGTCTTGACGTTCTACCCAAATCTTATGGACACCTAAACATTTTGGCATCTTGAGAATCTGTGAAAGTTTGTGAAAGATAATTCTCAGAACGAGTCTTTGTGAAAGTTTGTGAAACCTATTTCACAGATCCGATTTTCTCTTTAATTAATGGCGAAATCTACGAGTACCAGGTCAAATTAATCGTGGCAAGAAACAGCTATTTCACGCGCGCAGGCACAAATGGCGGCTTTACCACTTCCACCCGAAGCGCTCGACCCCGAACATCAATTGTTAGTTCCTCACCCAATTGAGTGCCAGCATCTAGTAACGCCAGCGCAATCCCCTGCTGCAGCGTTGGTGAGAATGTGCCACTGGTTGTTTCGCCCACCACTACATCGCCGTTAAGAACACTCATGTGCGACCGCGGAATACCACGGTCGAGTGCGCGTAAGCCAAAGAGTGTGCGCGGCGAACCCGCTGCCTTTTCTGCATCAAGTAGCGACTTGCCCAAGAAGTTTGGTTTAGTCCAGCCGATTGCCCAACCAAGTTTTGCAGCAACCGCAGTGATGTCGTTTGAAATGTCTTGGCCGTGCAATGGGTAACCCATTTCAGTGCGCAAGGTATCGCGAGCACCAAGCCCACATGGAAGCAAGCCAAGTGGACTACCGTGCTCGATAATCGCATTCCAAATTGGAATCAGGATTTCATTTGGTGCAATAAGTTCGTAACCATGTTCACCGGTGTAACCCGTGCGACAAACTGTGAGTTCGTGGCCTTGCCAATGCGCAATTGCGAATGCCATGTATTCCATCTCAACCGGCAAACCGAGCGCAGAAATAATTTGTGCACTTTGCGGGCCTTGCACTGCCAAAATACCTTGCTCAGCTTGCAAGTCGTGAACTACGACTTCATCGGGAGCTAGTGAGCGCAAAACCTGAACGACCTGCGGCGCATTCGAGGCGTTTGGCACAATGCGTACTTCGTCGTCACTGACGCGGTAAACAATTAGGTCGTCAATCACGCCACCAGACTCGCTGCACAGTAACGAGTACTGCGCTTGACCCGCGCTGATGCGATCTAAATCATTAGCGAGCACTCCGTTCAGGAAATCAACCGCCCCTGGGCCAACAACTTTCACCTTGCCCATGTGGCTGACATCGAAAATACCGGCCGCAGTGCGAACTGCAGTATGTTCGGCCACAGTTCCTGTTGGATATTCAATGGGCATTTGGTAGCCCGCAAATGGGCACATTTTCGCGCCCAGCGAAATATGAGTTTCATTTAATGGCACAGTCAACATACAGACAACGCTAGTCGTACTAGATTTGGATGACCACATCCCATAGGAGTTTTTATGTCGGTAGATGCCACCCCATCAATTGCGAGCCTGAGCCTGAAATCGGGTAATCCACTAACAACTGCAACTGACGTTTTAGTGCTTGCTACCACCTCAGATAACAAGTTCGACATTGTGGCCAATGGTCTAGCAAAAGCAGCACTTACCAAAATCAAGGCTGCTCTTACCTCGGTAGGTGCTAGTGGTAGCAGCGAAGAAGTTGTGCGCATTCCAGCAGGCACTCTTGCTTCTGCACAGGTGATTGTTGCTGTGGGACTTGGCTCGATCAAAGATGGCATCTCGGAAGAGACTTTGCGTCGCGCAGCCGGCGCTGCGACTCGTAGTCTTGCTGGGTTCAAACGCGTATCACTTGCTCTACCTGCTAGCTATGTCGAAGCTGCGGCCGCAATTCTGGAAGGCGCAGCACTTGGCGCATACTCATTTACAGATCATCGTCACTCTTCACTAAACAAAATGAAGGCACCGGTTAAATCAATCACGCTGTTCGCTGATGATGCTGGTACCGCAGATTTCCGCGCAGCTCTAGAGCGTGCTCGCGTTGTTGCACAAGCCGTTACGTTTTCCCGAAACCTCATCAACTACTCACCACTTCACTTACCACCTGCGCAGCTTGCTGAAGCGGCAAAAACACTGCTTGCCGATACCGCTGTGAAGGTAACTGTGCTCGATGAAAAAGCGCTTTTGAAAGATGGTTACGGTGGCATCATGGCTGTGGGTCAAGGTTCTGCTCGCCCACCACGCCTGATTCGCATGAGTTACTCGCCAAAGAACGCCGTTGCTCACATTGCACTGATCGGTAAAGGCATCACTTTTGATACCGGCGGCATCTCAATTAAGCCCCCAGCAAACATGCACGAAATGAAGTCGGACATGAGTGGCGCAGCTGCTGTTGTTGCAACCATCAAAGCTGTAGCAGATCTAGGTTTGCCAGTTCAAGTAACTGCATACGCTGCGTGTGCTGAAAACATGCCAGGCGGAAACGCACAACGCCCTGGCGACGTGATTTCTATTTACGGTGGTCGCACAGTTGAAGTTTTGAACACCGACTGTGAAGGTCGCTTAGTCCTAGCAGACGCACTAGTTCGCGCTGCTGAAGACAAGCCAGATTTGATTGTCGATATTGCCACATTGACCGGCCACGCCGTTGTCGCACTGGGTCATCGCACCGCTGGTGTTTTAGGTGATGAAGATGTACGTAACGCAATCATGGCTGCATCAGAACGAGCCGGCGAATCAGTTTGGCCAATGCCGATGCCAACTGAACTTCGCGCAACATTGGATTCATTGGTTGCCGATATAACAAACCAAGGACCGCGTGAAGGCGGAATGCTCTCAGCTGGAATCTTCCTGAAGGAATTTATTGAAGATGGTCTTTCATGGGGTCACTTAGACATCGCTGGACCAGCATTCAACGCATCTGCGCCTTACGGCTATGTACCTAAGGGCGGCGTTGGTTTTGGTGTGCGCACCCTGATTGCCTTGATTGAAGATCTGGCTGACGAATACATCTCGTTCTAACGCTTACGAGCAACGTTCGATCGCAGCTGCGTCCTTACCCCAAAAGGGCACATGCAGACTAAAGGTGGGACAATAGAGGCAATGCGCAAACAGCGCGATTTTGCTCGGAGGAATAATGCACGACATTGTGA
>JBAXKB010000059.1:0-5447 GCA_037137575.1 Actinomycetes bacterium | reverse complement strand
AGGCAATGCGCAAACAGCGCGATTTTGCTCGGAGGAATAATGCACGACATTGTGATTCTGGGTGGCGGAAGTGGCGGTTACGCCTGCGCACTTCGTGCTTCTCAGCTTGGCCTATCGGTAGTTCTTATTGAAAAAGACAAACTCGGTGGCACTTGTTTGCACCGCGGTTGTATCCCAACAAAAGCTCTGCTTCATGCGGCTGAGGTTGCTGACACCGCGCGTGAAGGCGAAAACTTTGGTGTGCACAGCACATTTAATGGCATCGACATGACCAAAGTTAATGAATACAAAGATGGCGTAATTGGTCGCCTCTACAAAGGTTTGCAAGGTTTGGTTAAGAGCCGCGACATTACTTATGTTGAAGGCACAGGCACACTTGTTGCGCCAAATGTTATTGAAGTGAACGGGCAGCGCTACGAAGGCAAAAACATTGTGCTTGCTACCGGCTCATTCGCCCGCACCTTGCCAGGCCTAGACATAACTGGCCGCATCATGACAAGTGATCAAGCACTAACAATTGACTATGTGCCCGCTAGCGTAATCATTCTGGGCGGCGGCGTAATCGGCGTGGAGTTCGCATCGGTTTGGCGCTCATTCGGCGTTGACGTAACTGTTGTTGAAGGTTTGCCAAACTTGGTTCCTGCTGAAGACGCAGCCGTTTCAAAAGCGATGGAACGCGCGTTCCGTAAGCGCGGAATTGATTTCAAGGTAGGCGTTCGATTCCAGAACGCAGTGCAAGATGCGCAAGGCGTGACTGTAACTCTTGAATCTGGCGACACACTTCGCGCCGACCTACTTCTTGTTGCTGTTGGTCGTGGCCCACGCACCGAAAACCTTGGCTATGAAGCACAGGGCATCAACATGGATCGTGGCTTTGTGCTAACTAACGAGCGTCTTGCTACCAACGTGCCAGGCGTATTTGCTGTTGGCGACATCGTGCCTGGTTTACAGCTTGCCCACCGTGGCTTCCAGCAGGGTATTTTCGTTGCTGAAGAAATAGCAGGTCTTGCGCCACAGAGCATCGACGAATCCGGTATTCCGCGCGTTACCTACAGTGAGCCTGAAATTGCCAGCATCGGTTACACCGAAGCGCAGGCAAAAGAGAAGTATGGCGAGATTGAGTCTTACGAATACAACCTTGGTGGCAATGGCAAGAGTCAGATTCTTGGCACCACCGGATTCATCAAACTGATTCGCCAAAAAGACGGACCAGTTGTTGGCGTACACATGATTGGTAGCCGAGTAGGCGAACTTATTGGTGAAGCACAGTTGATTTACAACTGGGAGGCTTACCCGAGCGAGGTTGCTAACTTGGTGCACGCCCACCCAACCCAGAACGAAGCTATGGGCGAGGCGCACCTTGCTCTTGCTGGCAAACCGCTACACGCACACGCTTAACCGCTAGCCTTAACCTAAAGACCGACTAAAAGGAGTGACGTCAGACGTGACGACCACAGTATCTATGCCCCAGCTGGGCGAAAGCGTAACCGAAGGCACTGTAACTCGTTGGCTTAAGCAAGTTGGCGACACCATCACTGCCGACGAACCGTTACTAGAAGTTTCAACCGACAAAGTTGATACCGAGATCCCATCCCCTGTTTCTGGCGTATTGCTTGAGATCGTTGCTGGCGAAGATGCGGTTGTCCTTGTTGGTGGCGCACTTGCAGTTATCGGCGATGCCGACGGTTCTGCTGCTGCTCCTGTTGTGGAACCAGTTGCTGCGCCAGTTGTTGAAGCTCCTGTAGTTGAAGCCACTGCTGTTATTGACATACCTACCCCTGCGCCAACTGTGACGGCAGTTCCGGCAGGATCGGGTAGCAATGTTTCTGTAGTGCTACCTGCACTTGGCGAAAGCGTGACCGAAGGCACCGTTACTCGTTGGTTAAAGCAGATCGGTGACAAAGTCGCTGTTGATGAAGCGCTGCTAGAAGTTTCAACTGACAAAGTTGATACCGAAATTCCTTCACCAGTTGAAGGTGTACTTCTTGAAATTACAGTTGCTGAAGATGGCGTCGCTGCCGTTGGTGGCCAGCTTGGCGTGATTGGAACGCTTACGCCAGCAAGCGCGGCTCCTGTTGCACCTGTTTCAGCACCGAGCGCGCCTGCTCCTGTTGTTTCAGCACCGGTTGCCCCATCGACACCGGCACCTGCTGCATCAAGTTCGGCAGAAATCGCCGCCGCCAATGCTGGCGCGTACGCAACACCGCTTGTTCGTCGCCTAGCTGCCGAGCGCGGTGTTGATTTATCAACCGTTGTTGGCACCGGCGTAGGTGGCCGCGTGCGTAAAGAAGATGTGTTGGCAACAAACCCAACTCAGGTTCCGGTAGCACAGAGCTTTGATCGCCCTGTGGCCTCAACACCAGCCGCGCCTGCTCTGGCGGCGCCAGCTGCAAGTTCTGCACCTACTTCGAATGCACCAGCTGCGCCAGCAGCCAAGGTGCCAACAGGCGCTGAACTTCGTGGCAACACTGTGCCGATGACTCGCCTGCGCAAAGTTATTGCCGAGCGCATGGTTGAATCACTTCGGGTTTCAGCACAGCTAACATCTGTTGTTGAAGTTGATGTAACTCGCATTGCCGCGCTTCGCAATCGTTCAAAGAATGCGTTCTTCGAGCGTGAAGGTGTGAAACTAAGCTTCTTGCCGTTCTTTGCTAAGGCTGCTTGTGAAGCACTGAAAACATTCCCAGTTGTAAATGCAACTATTGACCAGGCTGCGGGCACAGTCACCTACTTCGATGCAGAACACATGGGCATTGCAGTAGATACCGAGCGTGGACTGCTCGTTCCAGTAATTCACAATGCAGGTGACTTAAACATCGGCGGTCTTTCCCGCAAGATTTCAGATTTGGCTGAACGCACCCGCACTAACAAGCTCTCGCCAGATGAGTTAAGTGGTGGCACGTTCACCCTTACCAACACTGGTAGCCGTGGCGCATTGTTCGACACCCCGATTCTTAACCAGCCGCAAGTAGCCATCTTGGGTACCGGCGCGGTTGTGAAGCGACCAGTTGTTGTAACCGACGAGAACGGCCAAGATGTAATCAGCGTCCGCCAGATGGTGTACTTGGCACTGACTTACGATCACCGCCTAGTAGATGGCGCTGACGCAGCCCGCTTCCTAAGCGCAATCAAGGCTCGCCTTGAAGAAGGTGCTTTCGAAGCTGACTTAGGTTTGTAAAAGCTAATTTAAAAATGCCCCTGATCTGATGGTTGGGGGCATTTTTTATGTGGAGCAACTCACCTTGAGTTATTGTCCAGTCAACGCATGTCTTGCCTTTTCTTTAGGCGCTGTTAAGTCGCACAACCTGCCCAAACACGGCAGAGTAGAACTATGCGTATTGCGATTGCTGGTTCAAGTGGATTAATTGGTTCGGCTCTTGTGGAGTCGCTTCGAGCGGATGGCCATGAGGTATTGCGCCTGGTTCGAAGGCCCGCCACTGCCCCAACTGAAGTTACTTGGGACCCGTACAAAGGCGAAATCGATTTGGCCGCGCTCGCTGGCGTTGATGCGCTAATTAACCTTGCTGGCGCTGGTGTGGGCGATCATCGCTGGACCGCCAAATACAAGAACACCATCTTGCAGTCGCGAGTGAAAACCACCGAAACCATTACCAAGGCAGCAGCAGAGTTGAAGCCTGCAGTTTTGATTAACGCCAGCGCAATTGGTTGGTACGGAGATACGGGCAGCAGCGAAGTTGATGAAACTGCGCCTGTTGCCTCAGGATTCTTGCCAGACGTAGTTCATCAATGGGAAGCCGCAACTAAGCCAGCCCTCGATGCTGGCGTGCGCGTCGTGTTGGCTCGTACAGGTTTAGTGATGGCTGCCAAAGGTGGCGCCTGGGCAAAAATGTTGCCGCTGTTCAAACTTGGCGTAGGTGGCAAACTCGGTTCGGGCAAGCAGTATTGGTCTTTCATAGCACTTGCCGACGAAATCTCAGCCCTAAAGTTCTTGCTGACAAACTCCGCGATTAGCGGACCGGTTAACTTAACCGCACCAAATCCAGCAACCAATGCTGAAATCACAAAGTCTCTAGGCAAAGCACTGCGCCGACCAACCCTATTTCCAGCACCAGCCTTTGCTTTGAAACTCGTGCTTGGCGAGTTTTCGCAGGAAGTTTTGGGTAGCAACCGAGTAGTCCCGAAAAAACTTTTGGCCGCGGGTTTCACCTTTGCTCACCCAGATATTGAATCGGCAACGCGTACACTACTTAAATAATGTCTGAACAAGTTTTGCCAACATCGTGTGATGTTGTGGTGATTGGTGCGGGACTTGCTGGCTTAACAGCGGCTCGCGCACTTACCATTGCAGGTCGCTCTGTTGCAGTGCTTGATTCAAGTGACGACATCGGTGGTCGAGTTCGCACCGACAATGTTGATGGCCTTCTGCTAGATCGTGGATTTCAGCTTTACAACCCTTCATACCCTGAAGGCGCTCACATTCTTGATCTCAAAGCACTTGACCTGCAGCCGCTAACTGCTGGCGTAATTGTCTCAATCGATGGCCGCAACTATCGAATGGGTAATCCGAAACACGAACCAACTTGGGCAGTCGATTCCCTGCTTGCTCCTGTTGGTCCGCTCAAAGCCAAAATGGGGTTTGCCAAGTATGCTGCTGGCATAGCGCTTGGCACAGAAAAATCTGATGCCATTGATCAGCGCACCGAAGCTTTTTTGAATTTCAAATTTGGCCGCGAGATTACCGACAAACTCCTTCGCCCTTTTTTGGCAGGGGTTTTCCTAGAAGAAGAACTTGCCACTTCAAAACGATTCTTGGATATTGTTCTGCGAAGTTTTGTGCATGGAACTCCGAGTGTGCCGCGTTATGGCATGCAGGAAATTCCGCGCCAGCTTGCCGCCCAACTTCGACCAAACACAATCTTTTGCAATGTTGCGGTGACGGCCATTAGCCCGCGCAAAGTTACCACTGCACAAGGGGTGATTAAGTGCAGCGCAATTATTGTGGCTACCGATGCAAACACTGCTGAGAAGCTAGTGCCAGCCATTAAAGCGCCCACCATGAACAGCGTGACCACTTGGTACCACTTGGCCGATTGCGCTCCAGAAGAACTCACTAAAGGTAAGGGCACGCTTGTCGTTGATGGCAAACGTTATGCGGGCCATCAGCCTGATCCAGCCCGTCCGGTAGTTAATACTGTTGCGCTTAGTAATGCAGCTCCAAGTTACGCATCTGATGATCGAGTTTTGGTATCAAGTTCTGCGGTTGGGTTGCATAGGACTTTTGAAGCCGAGAAAGCGATTCGCTCGCATTTGGCAAACCTATACGCAGTATCAACCAGTAACTGGGAATGCGTAGCTGCCTATCCAATTGCCAATGCCTTACCTGCGATGCTCCCGCCACATGTGGTTAAGCAAACTGCGCGAATTGTTGATGGCCTGTATGTTGCGGGCGATTACCGAGCAGTGTCTTCGATCAACGGAGCATTCGC
>JBAXKB010000058.1:0-5729 GCA_037137575.1 Actinomycetes bacterium | reverse complement strand
ACCCAATCCATCTGCTGGAACGACTTCAGGTAAGAAGTGATTGCCATGCCAACGGAAGCAAAGCCGAAAGCGATTAACACCGCTGCAGGAATAGCCAAGATACCCCAAAGGCTAGGCACCAAGCCCAAAGAGGCCACAATCGTCATAAATCCGATTGCGTAAACCAAGCCCCGAAGCAATGCCCAGCCGATTTCACCCAGTGCTACATCCAGTGGCCCGATAGAGGTTGCCATCATTGCCTGATAAGTCTTGCCGTAGTGCATTTTGAAAAACACATTCCAGGTTGAATCGTAAAAGGCGCCGTTCATTGCGCTAGTCGCCAATAGGGCAGGAGCTATGAAGACCGAGTAGCTAACCATGTGGCCGTAGCCATCGGAGACATCTCCGATAAGTGGCCCAACCCCTGATCCAAATGCCACCAAATAAAACACTGGTTCGACAAAGCCAGACAGCACGACTGGCCATGAAGAGGTTTTTACTACCCGGAAGCTTCGCTCAAAAAGCACTCGAGCACGACCGGCATAAATGTTGGCCCAGCGCTTAGCACTGCGTTTCTCGGCAATTGCTACTGCCTCATTTTGCAAAGTTGAAGTCTGGCTCATGCGGCTAACCTCAGTGCAAACTTACGATTGGCTACAAGCAGACCGGCGATGCCTAGCAGTGTCATGTAACCAAAGTGAACTAACAACATTGTGACCGAGATTGGGTGATCGTAAGAGAAATATCGGCCGATTTCTGTTGCATGCCAAAGCGGAGAGATCCAGCCAACCCAACGGATAGTTAGTGGAAGAGTTGAAAGTGCATAGAAAGTACCGGAGAACAAAAACATGGGCGCAATTACAAAGCGGCCGATTATGGCAAACCAGCCATCGTCTTCCTTCATGTAAGCAGAGACAGCCATCATCACACAGGCAAAACAAGCACCGAAAAAAATCTCAATCGGGATTAGCCACAGTGCGCTAAGTGAATCAAAAGCATCAAATGCCCACAAGATTGCCCAGTACACGCTAACCGTGAATACTGAGCGAGTTATTGCTGAAATCATCACGCCTTGCGCTACCTGTTTGCCGGTTAGTCCAGCTGCGTGCATTGCGAAAAACACTTTGCGCCAATCAAAACCATGCACAACTGGAAAAGTTACTTCTTCCATGGTGCCTTGAAGCGCAGCGGTAGCAAGTAGTGCTGGGGCAATGAAAGCAAGATATTTCACGCCATCAGGGCCTGCGCCATTAGTGTTCTTGTCGATTAGCGAGCCGACACCGATACCAATTGAAGTTAAGTAAAGAAGTGGGTTGCCAATGCCAAATGCGACAATCGCTTGCCACCACTTGAGCATATTTCGGATGCGATACTCGGCGGCGTAAAGTGCGCCAAATTTAGCGATGCGATTGGTGTCAACTAAAGCAGTGGCACCACGCCATTGTTCTGCGCTCATCTAATCCACCAATGTTCGCCCGGTTAGGCGAAGGAACACATCTTCGAGCCCGCTACGACGTACTAGTGAAGTAACTGGGTGTTGGCCAAGGGCAATAATTTGCGCAAGCACAGCTTCACCATCTTGCGCATAAATCAAAATTCGATCGGGCAATACATCCATGCGGTCGCCGATGTGTGAGATCTTTTGCGCTACCGCAGCATTGCGATCTGAACCAAATCGAACCTCGACAACTTCAGGACTTGAATGTTCAGCAATTAAACTTGCAGGAGAGCCCTGCGCCATAATCTTGCCTTGATCCATCACAATCAACCGATCGCATAGTTGCTCGGCTTCATCCATGTAATGTGTCGTGATAACTAGGGTTACCCCTTGTTCCTTCAACCGAAATAGCCGATCCCAAAGTACGTGACGCGCTTGTGGGTCCAGGCCAGTGGTTGGCTCATCGAGAAGTAAAACCTCGGGTTCATTAACCAGGGCGCGAGCAATAGTTAAACGACGTTTCATGCCGCCACTTAGTTGATCTACTTTTGCATTTCGCTTATCTTCAAGCTGGGCAAATGCCAACAGTTCATCAATCTTCTTAGTTAAGTATTTGCGGGAAAGTCCGAAGTATCGGCCATAAATATATAGGTTCTCGTGCACTTTAAGTTCGGTATCTAAATTATCGGCCTGTGGCACAACTCCGAGGTGTGCGCGAATCTCTGGCCCGGCTTTATCTGGGTCTTTTCCCAAGATAGTTAGCTCGCCACCCGAACGTTGTAATGTGGCAGTAATCATGCGCATTGTTGTAGATTTTCCAGCACCGTTAGGCCCGAGCAAGCCAAAAGATTCGCCTTTAGCAACGGTAAAGTCAATCCCGGCCACAGCAGTGAAATCACCATAAACCTTAGTTAGATTTTGGGCAACAATCATCTGTGTTTGATTTTCAGGATTAGGCACAACTGCCAGTCTAGAGCGCCTGCGCCAACTGGGCATTGCGATTCATAAGTTAACTTTGCCGATTTTTTAACGCATCTGCGCTCAAAATAGCGATGGCAAACCAGGTGATAACAAAGCCAATAAATCGCTGCGCCAGCATTTGTTCATGGAATACAGCAATGCCAATTATGTATTGCAGAGTTGGCCCTAAATACTGCAACATTCCCATTGTGCTTAGTGGGATTCGGATGGCTGCGGCGCTAAAGAGCATCAGGGGAATCGCGGTCACGATTCCGGAACTAGTTAGCCAAAGTGTGTGCACCAAGCCATGATGGCCGAATGTGCCCACATGTGTGAATTCGAGCCACACTAAGTAGGAAAGAGCGATTGGGGAAAGAATTAGTGTCTCAATTGTCAGGCTCTCGATGGCCGGCACATTAGCCAACTTTTTAACGTAACCGTAGACCCCAAAAGAGGCTGCAAGTGATAGTGCCAGCCACGGTGGGGTGCCAACTGTTACGGACAAATAGAGAACGGCGCTAGCGGCAATGGCAATCGCAACCCATTGCATTTTGCGCAGACGCTCTTTGAAGAAAACTACACCTAAACCAACACTGAGCAGGGGAGTAATGAAGTAACCCAGGGATGAATCTAATAAGTGCTTGGTCACGCTAGCCCAGATAAATAAACCCCAGTTAACCGAAATCAGTGCGGATGCAATTGTTAGCAATAGCAATGACCGACGGTTTCTCAAGATGATTCGAATTTGACCGAATTTGTTTCGGCCAATTATCGCAAGGAATAACAGGCTCCAAATAACTCGATGTGCCAAAATTTCAAGTGGGCTAGCTGGCTGCAAATGTGGCCAATAGATCGGAACAATGCCCCAAATGAAGTATGCGCAAACTCCGAAAATAAACCCATCGCGGGCGGTAATGCGCTGGTTCTGCGCAAGCGTTGGAGTGGTCATCAGAATCTAACTCTACGCTTCGCGATTAGCTAGCTGTTCACTAAGCATGTTGTGCATGTTATTTGGTATGCCGAATCATGCGCTGGAAAAACAAGCCCGGTTTACGGGTACTTTCCTGTAATTCGCCCTTGCGCTCAAAACCCAATCGTTCGTAAGCGGCAATCGCCGGATGATTGTCATGCCAGACACCTAGGCCTTGGCATTGCCAGCCTCGGTCAGCTGCAACAGAGTCGATGAAGTCAATCATGGCTTTCATCACACCTGTGCCACGCACGTCAGGGTTTACCCAGCATCCACCAAGCCAAATGTTTGCACCAAAATCGCCATCAAGTTCTTCCACGGACATGATTGCGCAGTCGGTGCCATCAATGCTCGCGGCAAAGTACTTCGATTTACCCATGCGCTCTAACCAAGCATCCTGCGATAACTCAGCTTCAACTTCGTGGCTAGCGCCATATGCATGGGGACTATCTGCAAGTGACTGAAGCCGAAGTGAACGAAGGCGTTGCCATTCTGCTGGTAGTAACTCAGTTACTACAACACTTGGGTTCATGAAACAGCCTCAAGTGGTTCAGCTGGCACTTCACTATGGCGCCAACTCCCGGTGACTAGCTTGTGCATCAAGATGCCGGTAATCGCGAACATAACGGCCAGAATCGCCCAACCGGATTTGCCCATGCCAATCGCTAATGCTGTGACAAACGCTGGGCCAAGTGTTCCACCAAGGCCCCAACTTAGTGAATACACGCCTTGGTATTGCCCTTGATGTTCTTGTTTCGCCAAACCAAAGCCGATACTCCAAGAGCCAGCAGATCCAATAAGTTCGCCAAACACATGCACCAGCATGGCTAAAATCAACATTGCACAGGCGGCAATTGTCGGAATGCCAGCGCTCATAGCGTACAAAATGCACGACACTGCTACTGCAAATCCAGCTCGACGATAAAGTTTTGCGGCAGCTATTAAATCGCCCGATCCTCGGCTTGCTCTTACTTGGAAGATAATTACTGCGCCAGTGTTAACAATCATGATTGCCGAAATCCACCATCGCGGCGCACTTGTTTCGCGGATTACCCAAAGCGGGATTGCAACGTTTTGTAAAACGAAGTGCAGAGACATTACTGAATTGAGCGCGGTAGCGCTAAGAAACTTTCGGTCCTTAAGCGCAATGAAACTTATTGGCTCTTTTCGATTGACTGTTGGTGCGACAAAAGGAAGCTTGCGGAAGATGTAAGCAGCTAAAACAAAAGTGACTGCATCGATTGCAAGCATGGATTTGTAAGCAAACTCGGTATTGATCCACAAAGCAAATCCTGCACACAATGTGCCAAGACCGATACCTAAGTTCGTCACTGATCTTAAGTAAGCGCGAGTCTTGATTTTGTCTTCGGGATTACCAATCTTTGCAATGGTTGCCATGCGCAACGTTTGACCGATAGTGCCGGTAATTCCAATAATTATGTTCAGTGCCAAAAATACTGAGTAGTCTCGCGTAAATAGCAGAATGAAAGTCGCAATACCTTCAAGCACATAAGCGCTGGTAGCTATGTCTCGAGGGCCTATTCGATCAGCTAGATGTCCAGCGGGAATACTGAAAAGTAGCGAAATTCCACCAGCGATAGATAAAGCTAGCGCGAGTTTAGCAACTGAAATCCCGACGATCTGGGTGAAATAAACCACTTCAACAGTCATAAATAGACCGTTGCCAAAAGTGTTAACCAAACTCGAAAGACTCATGATTCGAGTGGTGCGGTCAGCAGGTATCAGTCGGCTAAGAGATTCCTTAAGCGAGGCACCATTGCTATTCACATTGCTAGTTTAGATGCGTAAGAGGGTTTCTACCCTTTGGGCAAGGACTCTGATTCCTCTGCCCAAGAAAGCACTTTTCAGCTAGTTCGAAAAGTTGGTTTTGCTGTATGTGAGGTAATCATGTGGCACGCCATCTTCAACAAACAGTGCGTACATAGTGCCCTCGTGTACCCAGCCGGCCTTTTCGAATGCTTTTTGCATCGCGATGTTTGACACATCGGTATCACCTGAAATGCGGTGGTTACCTTGACTGAACATTAACTCAGTTATCAGTTTTGTAGCCTGCGTTCCATAGCCGCTGCCCTGAAATTCAGTGGCAATTTCAATACCGAAGGCCAGCACACCAGGTGGCATGGTTTTATCGCAGCGGCGAATTTGAACCTCGCCTACTGCCTGGCCGTCTACGTCAATCACATAATCAAGATAATGATCACGCCATTGTCCTACGGCTGTAAAGCGCTCGCGATGAGTCTCTTTTTCCTCGGCAGAAGTCAGAGAACGAAGTGAGCAGGCAAAATCAAATTCATCTTCTCGATATGAACGAAATTCCATGTTGCTACTTTACTGAGATTAGGTAGGTCGAACACCTGAATC
>JBAXKB010000057.1:0-5751 GCA_037137575.1 Actinomycetes bacterium | reverse complement strand
CTTCCAGTATCAATCGAACTTCTTCATGTTTGCGCTCGGCTTCTTGGTGAACCCAAGCGATGGAAGATCCGGGCAAAATGTCGTGGAACTGCATAAGCAGAACGCTGTGCCAAGCTTGCGTTAATTCTGCTTTCGGATAAGCCTTGCCCGTACGTACAGTTGCAGTTGTTGCCCAAAGTTCAGCTTCACGCAATAGGTGTTCATTTCGGCGGTTGCCTTGCTTTGTTTTCAACTGAGAGGTTAAAACTCCGCGGTGATATTGAAGGTACATTTCACCAAACCACACCGGAGGATTGGCGTATTCACGCTTGGCTTGTTCAAAGAATTCGGCAGGGGTGCCAAGTGTCACTTTTGGTGAGCCTTCTAGGTCACTTGCCCGTTCGGCAGCGGCCAACATTTCTCGAGTAGGTCCTCCGCCACCATCGCCCCAACCAAATGGAATCAAGGAGATGTTAGAGGCTCCCTTTTCAGCGTACTGGCGTTCAGTTTTCGCTAAATCTGACTGACCCAGGTCCGAGTTGTATGAATCAACAGGGGTGAAATGTGTGAAAATCTGCGTGCCATCGATGCCTTCCCAATTAAAGGTGTGGTGTGGCATGCGATCGGTATCGTTCCAAGACATTTTCTGCGTGAAGAAATGTTCCGCTCCGGCCTCGACGCCAATCTGGGGAAGTGCGCCGGTGTAGCCAAAGGTATCTGGCAACCAAACTTCGTTACAGACAATTCCGAATTCTTCATTAAAGAATCCTTGGCCGTAAATGAATTGTCGAGCCAGCGCCTCTGAACCCGGCATGTTGCTGTCGGACTCGACCCACATGCCGCCCACCGGAATAAAGCGACCTTCGCCAGCTCGTTTCTTTATACCCGCAAAGATCTGGGGATAAAACTCTTTCATCCAAGCAAATTGCTGGGCTGATGAACAAGCAAAAGTAAAGTTTGGATCTCGGTCCATTAGGTCAAGCACGTTTGAAAAGGTACGTGCACACTTTCGAATAGTTTCACGCACCGGCCAAAGCCAGGCACTATCGATGTGCGCATGCCCGACAGCAACTATTTCGTGTGCACTTGCGTTTGCTGGCTTTGCAAGAAGTGGAGCGAGAATGTTTCGAGCGTCGTTGGCGCCAGAATTAACGTCATCTGGATCACACAAATCAATGACTGCCTCTAGCGCAGACAAAATTTCATGTTTACGTGGAGCCTCATCGGTGAGTTGCTTCATAAGGCCGCGCAGCGTGATTATGTCTTGATTCAAATTCCAAACAGCTAAATCGAGTTCAGCAATATCCATTTGCTTGATTTGGTAAAGGTGAACCTGAGGTGCGGTCGCTTTATCGCCAAGTGGTGTGGGTTTGAAACTCCAGGCACCAGCCACGTTTGCGTTGGATGCGGCCTCTATATAGAGGTCAATTTTTGTGCCAGGTTGTCCGTTAATCGCAATCCAGCGATTAAATGGTTCGATGGCTTTAATTATTTTTCCAGTTGGATCGTAGACAAGACCTTCTGCCTGAAATCCAGGTTGGTGGTTTCCTAAATCGCGTTCCCACTGTGGGTATTGAACTGGAACACTAGAACCAGCGCCGTCGAAGCCTAAGTCAATTAAAAGTTCAACAAGGTTTCCGTTGTTATCCCAATGGGCAGGCACTTCACCAGTGATATGGAACCACGTTGTGCCCCAAGGTAATCCCCATGTTTGCCCCACAGTGAACGGAATGAAGGTATTTGTGACGGCCTGTTCAAAGGGAATTGGCTCGTCAGGAACTTCCCATGAGGTCACGCTAAGGGGGCAACTGCGTAGATAAAGAGATGGCAGAAGTGACTCTGCGACAAATCGATCGAGTCGTGCTTCAATCATTCTTGGATTCTTATGCATTGGATTTCCTTTTCGCACAAATAAGGGAGCCGTTTAGTAGATTACTGTTGCAATCGAGCCTTGACTGGAAAACAACATTAATGTCAGAAATTCTTTTAGACACAGGCTAGTCCTGCGCATTCGGGGTGATTGAAACGTGAGATTGTATGCTCATTCGATAACTTTGCACAACACTTCGCAGACCGATGCCGCACACACCGACCATTACGCCATCTCGGTAGTAACCCCAGACGCAATCGCCACTTATTTCGCCGAAAATGAATTTGGATTCATCAGCAAGTGCAAGGTTTCCGAAAGCCAGAAGTTTTAAATCGAACTGGTCACTCCAGAACGATGGAATTGGTGCAAAATCTTGCGCGACAACTGTTTGAAATTTTTCATTGCTTTCAAGTTTTGCTGCCACAACTTGGCCAACGCGTTTGGCTGTTTCAACGGGGATGTTCCAGTGCTCAACTCGACGTGGAACATCGTCAAAAATGGGATTTGGAAATCTAGCAACGTCGCCCACAGCAAATACGTTAGGGGCAACATTCCCCATGGCATCAATGGCCTGCAGTGCGCCGTTTGTAAGCACCCCATCAGTGGTATCGAGTCCGGAATTTTGCAGCCACTCAGTATTTGTGTGTGATCCAATAGCTTGAACCAGCACATCACATTCAAGAGTTTCGCCACTAGTCAGCTTTAGTCCGCAAACTTTTGGACCAACTTGCGACTCTTGGGTGATAATTTCTTCAACGCCCGCAGTTAGGAAATAAGTTAATCCGAATGATTCGTGTCTTCTTTGTAATTCGCTAGCAAACTCGGTGCCGAGTGCGCCAACCATAGGATGGGCATCTGCGGACACGAGGGTAACTTCGCAACCAAGGCTCAGGGCAGTAGATGCAACTTCACAGCCAATGAATCCCGCGCCGACTATGACAACTTTTGCTCCCGGGACTAATTTTTCACGAAGTGCAATTGCATCATCTAATGTGCGCAACGCATGACAGCCATGGACATCAACATTTGGCAGGTTCAATTTTCGTGGCCGCAGACCTGTTGCAATAACTAAAGCAGAGTATGGGTGCTCATTTCCAAATTCATCAAATACTTTGTGGGTCCATGGGTCAGCGCGCACCACTTTAGTGCCAAGTATCCAGTTGGTATTATCCTCGGTCAGTGTGTGTGGAAACTTCACTGCGCTATGACTTACCGATGTAGCTAAAACTTCTTTACTAAGTGGCGGTCGGTTATATGGCTGATGAACTTCATCGCCAATAATTTTTATTTGCCCAAGGTAGCCATTTCTGCGCAAAGCCTCTGCCGTGCGAAGTCCGCCCATTGAAGCACCGACAATTACAACTGGATCATTCATGGATGTACTATCAGTCCACTATAAAGATCGCCTGCATGGGGCAGACATCTCTTGCGGATTCAACATTGGCTCGTTCGCTGTCGTCGGCAACAGCAAGATATTCAAGTTTGTCGGCGGAATTGAGTGTGAAAATTTCAGGGGCTTCGAACACGCATTGGCCGTAATGTTGGCACTTTTCCATGTCAACTTTTATCTTCATTTTCGGCCTTTCTGATTGCTTTTGCATAATAAGTTCGGTATCTTTACAAATTATGGTACTAAGAAATGCCTTTAAGTCAAGCAGGTTTAGCAAAACTGGACCTGGCCTTGCCAGTAGGACTTTTGCTGGTCATCGGGTTGATGTGTTGCAACCAAAGCAGCTAAGTCGAACCACTCCAGTTTTGGTGATTCATGACGGCATGAATGTGTTTTTCAAGCGCTATTCCAGCTCGGGCGATACCTGGCAAGTAACCGAAAGTTTGGCTGCTGGGCGCATAGTTGGCGATCCGCTGGTGATTGCTGTTTGGGGTGAAGGCGGCACCAAAAAATTTAACCCACGCAGAATAAACGAATTTCTTTGTGACGATATTTTTGCAGAGCGCCCACATCTTTGGGAGTCGCTAAATCCACTTTTGACTCCGCCAACCAGAGAAGCTCGTGGAAATTACTTCACTGACTTGGTAGCCGATGAAATTGTGCCAACTGTTTTAGCTGAGTTCGAAATTGAACATCATGCCGAGCGCACTGCACTTGCCGGCTGCAGTGTAGCCGGAGTTGCCTCAATTTATGCGTTGACGAGGCGGCCAGAAATTTTTGGGGCAGCGGTTGGTCTCTCTTCGCATTGGGAATTCGGCGGACAAGAGTTGATCGATGCTTTGGTTAAGCGTTTGGGCGAAGCAAGTGGACGCATTATTTGGAGCGACGCTGGCACTGAAGGTTTAGATGCAGTATCTCAACCGCTCAATACTTATTTCGGACAACAGTTGGCGAATCTAGGTTGGCAAGAGAATGTGGATTTTGAAACCCCAACTTTTTTTGGAGCAGGGCATAACGAAACTTACTGGGCAAGAAGATTTGAATACCCAGTTAACCTTTGGTTAAAGAGAATCGGGGAAATTTCAAAATGAAAACTTCGGGTTCAGTCGCTACGGGTAAAGATGCTATTCGGCAGAAGAATCTATCTGCACTATTGCGCGAAGTGCACCTGGAGCGAACAGTCAGTAGGGCAGCGCTTGGCGAGAAGCTTGGTTTAAGTAAGACCACGATTGCGGAATTAGTTTCGGAACTAGATGCTAGTGGTCTTGTGGTGCGAGTTGGAAACGAACAAAGTGGTTCAGCGGGCAGACCGAGTCAGTTAGTTTCAGCCAGTCCTGTTCCTTTGGTCCTGGTGGTAAATCCGGAGATAGATGGATTAACCATTGCACTCGTAAATTTCTTCACCGAAATCGTTGACTTTGAATATGTTGAGCTTGACTCTACTTACAGTGTTGAAACAGCCAAAGCGCTTGTTGTCGAATACCTCGAGAGAAACCGAAAGTCTTATGTTGGTCGACTACATGGGATTGTGTTGGCGCTGCCTGGCGCAATCGACAATAAATCTCGCAGGTTAATTAATGCTCCGTCACTAGGTTGGCGAGATGTCGATGTTGCCGCAGAGTTCGAGAAACAACTTTCGCTAAAGGTCTGGACCATAAACAATGCACGCGCTGCAACAATTTCAGAACATAATTTTGGTGCAGCAAAAGGGTTAGCAAATGTAATTTGTCTGTTCTCTGGAGTTGGTGGAATTGGCGGTGGAATCGTCGTGAACAATCGAGTCCTCGAAGGTTCCAGCGGTCTTGCCGGCGAAATTGGAAAAATACGCCTTTACGCAGATGGGCCGAGAAAACATCTCTCTTTCGGCGAACTGATGCATCGCGAGGAAATTGTTACTGCACTTGGCAAAACTCGACTCTCCGACGAGGCCTTGGATCAGCTTTTACTTCAGACCAATGATGCACTGGTGCACAAAGTTATTGATGCTCAGGTCTGCGTATTACTGTCTGCGATTGAAACACTTCGAGATCTTTTCGATCCAGAAGCTATTTTGCTTGGGGGCTATTTAGGTTCGCTGGTGGAGAGTAGAAAATCTCAGATTGCCAACACCTTAAACAGTACAAGTTTGAAACATCGAGATGAAAACTTCCTTGTCCCTAGGGCTACTGAACTCAAACCAATGGTCTTAATTGGCGCCGCAGAGATTGCCTGGGAAGAAATTTTGAATAATCCACTCGGGTATAACCAGAAAGGTCAGCTAAAAAATGGCAAATGAAATTCGTGGCTACGATGCAGTACGCCAAGCAGCTAAAGATTTCGGGACTTATTCAAGCGATTTGCTAGGAGATCGAGATGTACGGACTTATCGTCAACTGCCGCTGGAAGCCGACCCGCCGCGCCACACACAATTCCGTGAAGCCGTGCAGTCGCTATTTATGAGTGACGCAATCGCCAAGCACAGCGCCGAATTTGCAAGGCACGCCAAGAAACTGATTCTAAATATTGCCGAATC
>JBAXKB010000056.1:0-5835 GCA_037137575.1 Actinomycetes bacterium | reverse complement strand
TTTTCTAAAGTGATCATGGGCGTCGCCACATCCGACCATCGCGGGCCATCATTTCAATAGCGGATTCGGGTCCCCAGCCACCACTGTGATATTGCTCGGGTTGTCCGCGCTTAGCCCAACGTTCCAAAATCGGGTCAAGAATGCGCCACTGCAGTTCGACTTCCGAGTGACGTGGGAAAAGTGGTGGATCACCTAAGAGCACATCAAGAATAAGTCGCTCGTAAGCTTCAGGGCTTGCTTCAGTGAATGTGTCGCCGTAAGCGAAGTCCATGTTTACGTCGCGAACTTCAAGCGCAGTGCCAGGAACTTTCGAACCAAAGCGAACTGTCATGCCTTCGTCTGGCTGAATACGGAACACAATCACGTTGTTACTAAGTTCTTGTGTGGCTGTGGAGCTAAAGGGAAGGTGTGGAGCACGTTTGAATGTCACGGCTACTTCAGTTACCCGGCGGCCAAGGCGCTTACCGGCGCGTAAATAAAACGGCACACCCGCCCAACGACGGTTATCAATGTCTACTCGGATAGCTGCGTAGGTTTCGGTGATGGAATTCGGGTCAATGCCATCTTCCTCAAGATAACCTTTGACTTCAACGCCACCTTGCCAACCAGCTGAATACTGACCGCGGGCGCTGTGTTTTTCAATGTCGCGAGGCAGAACAAGTGCGCTGAGCACTTTCTCCTTTTCTACCCGGACAGAATCGGCAAGAAACGAATTTGGTTCTTCCATTGCGGTTAGTGCAAGAAGTTGAAGTAGGTGATTTTGAATTACATCGCGGGCCGCACCGATGCCATCGTAGTACCCAGCACGGCCACCAATGCCGATGTCTTCAGCCATAGTGATCTGCACATGGTCTACGTAGTTTGAATTCCAAATCGGCTCGTACATCGCATTTGCAAAGCGAATCGCCAACATGTTCTGCACTGTCTCTTTACCCAAATAGTGGTCAATACGGAATACAGAACCACTATCAAAAACTGTGCCAACAACTTTGTTCAAATCGCGAGCGCTCTGGGTGTCGTGACCGAACGGCTTTTCGATAACTACTCGGCGCCAGGCATCCTTAGCTGCTGTTGCTAGGCCCGAACGACGAAGCTGGTTAATTACATCTGGGAACAAGCCTGGAGGAATTGAAAGGTAGAACGCGTGATTACCGCGTGTGCCACGAGTTGCATCCAGTTCGTCAACTACTCGGCGAAGTTCATCGAAAGATTCGTCACTGTGAAGATCGCCCGCCACAAATCGAATACCCGATGCAAGTTGCTGCCAGACATCTTCTCGAAATTCGGTTCGGGCGTGTTCGCGCACTGAGTCGTGCACGATTTGTGCGAAGTCTTGATCTGCCCAATCGCGACGCGCAAAACCAACCAGGGCAAAGCCTGGTGGAAGTAATCCACGATTAGCTAGGTCGTAAATGGCAGGCATAACTTTCTTACGAGCCAAGTCGCCAGTAACACCGAAGATAATTAGCGCGCACGGGCCAGCAACTCGCGGGAGCCTTCGGTCGTTAACATCGCGTAATGGGTTGATCACTTGGCACCCTGCAACGCGGTTTCAATACTGGTTAGCAGTTGTTCCCATGCTGCAATGAACTTGTTAACGCCATCGGTTTCAAGTTCGGCAAATACATCGTGCGCTGAAATGCCAAGTTGGGCTAAGTCTGCCCACACTTGACGAGCGGCAGGGGCGGTGCCAGTGACTGTGTCGCCACGAATTACGCCATGATCTGCAATGGCGTTCATTGTTGCTTCTGGCATGGTGTTCACACTGTTTGGCGCAACAAGTTCAACAACGTAGCGAGTGTCGTCATAAGCGGGGTCTTTAACGCCAGTTGAAGCCCAAAGTGGACGCTGCACATGCGCACCTTGGCTCTGTAAATCTTGCCAACGTTGCCCGGCAGTTACATCTAAGAATGCTTGCCAAGCCAAGTGAGCATTTGCGATTGCTGCTTTACCGCGAAGCGCAGTTGCCGCAGGAGTTCCAATTGAATCAAGTTCTTTATCCAGCAGGGTGTCAACACGGCTTACGAAGAAGGATGCAACAGATTCAATCAGGCTTAAGTCATGGCCGTTTGCGGCAGCTTTTTCCAAACCTGACAGCCAAGCATCAAGTACTTCAACATAACGAGTTTCTGAAAAAATTAGAGTTACATTTACGCTGATGCCAGCAGCAAGAGTTTCAGTAATTGCGGGAAGGCCAGCTTTTGTAGCTGGAATTTTAATCATTAAATTTGGGCGGTTAACAGTGTGCCAAAGTTCTACCGCTTGCGCCGATGTACCTGCGGTGTCGTTAGCCAGACGCGGATCAACCTCAAGCGAAACCCGACCATCAACATGGCCCGACTTTTCCCAAACCGGGTGCATGATCTCGCATGCTGCTGTTACATCGTGCACGGTTAAAGCGCGTACGGCTTCTTCAGCCGAAGCACCAGTGCCAGCAAGTTCTGCGAGTTGAGGTTGATATTCAGCTAATCCAGAAGTCATTGCCTTTTCAAAAATACTTGGGTTAGTTGTAACACCAACGACACTCTTCGTATCGATTAGTTCTTGAAGATTGCCAGATTCAATTCGGTGACGATCTAGATCGTCAATCCAAATGGATACGCCCGCTTCATAGAGAGCGGCTAGGTTTTCGTTCTGCATCTCTTACTTCGATTCATTTGTAATTAGAGCCGTAGCTGTGGCAACGATTGCCTGCGCGGTAAGTCCGAATTCACTGTAAAGCTTGCTAGCGGCAGCTGAGGCGCCGAAATGTTCAATGCTGATTACATCGCCACTTAGACCAACGTATTTCCACCAACCTTGTGCGATGCCGGCTTCGATAGCCACTCGGGCCGAAACCGAACTTGGCAGCACTGATTCACGGTATTCAGCGCTCTGCTCGTCAAACCATTCCAAACAAGGTGCGGAGACAACTCGCGTGCTGATGCCGCTTGCTTCTAACTGTTCGCGCGCTGCCACTGCGATGCTCACTTCAGAGCCAGTTGCAATTAACACAACCTGTGGGGCAGACGAACCATCAACCAAAACGTAGGCGCCACGTTTTACTAGATCTACGTCGGTGGTGTGTGCGCTATCGAGCACTGGCAAGTTCTGTCGAGATAGTGCCAAAGCTGCTGGCTTGTTGTGCTCAATTACTGCCTGCCAAACGCTAGCCGTTTCGTTAGCATCAGCGGGGCGAATTACCGCAAGGTTTGGAATTGCGCGAAGAGCCCACAGATGTTCAATCGGCTGATGAGTTGGCCCATCTTCACCAACACCAATTGAGTCGTGCGTCCAGACATAAGTAACTGGCAAGTTCATCAACGCTGCCAGGCGCACTGTTCCACGCATGAAGTCGCTGAACACCATGAATGTTCCGCCAAATGGGCGAGTTAAGCCACTTGTTGCAATGCCGTTAAGAATGGCGCCCATCGCAAATTCGCGAATACCAAAGTGCAGGATGCGCCCATGTGTGCTGGCATCAGGCATGTCACTTGATGCAGGCAGGAACGACTTGCCACCTTCGATGGTGGTGAGGTTACTATCGCCTAAGTCGGCAGAGCCACCCCAGAATTCTGGAAGCGCTGCGGCAATTGCTTGAATAACATCGCTTGAGGCTTTACGGGTGGCAATTTCTTTACCTGTTTCAAACTTTGGAATCTCGGCATTCCAGCCAACAGGCAGCACGCGGGCTTTCATGCGCTCAAGTAACGCGGCTTTATCTGGATTACTTGCTTGCCACTGAACAAAACGTTCATCCCAAGCTAGGCGCAGCGCCTGACCACGATCGGCAACTTCGCGAGTATGCGCAAGTACAACAGGCGAAACATCAAAACTCTTGTCTGGATCTGCGCCAAGCAAAACTTTGGTGGCAGCAACTTCAGCATCGCCAAGAGCCGAGCCGTGTGCCTTGCCGGTGTTCTTTAGATTTGGCGCTGGCCAACCAATTATGTTTCGCACCCGAACAATGGTTGGACGATCAGTTACAGCACTAGCGCGCGTTAACGCAGCGTCTAGCGCAACAATGTCCACACTGCCATCGGCAGCCATGTCAACGTGATCAACATTCCATCCGTAAGCCGAGTACCGTGCCAGAACATCTTCGCTGAATGAAACAGCGGTGTCGCCCTCGATTGAAATGTGATTGTCATCGTATAGAACGACAAGATTGCCAAGTTCCTGATGGCCAGCAAGTGATGAGGCTTCAGAAGTGATGCCTTCTTGTAAGCAACCGTCACCCGCGATTACCCAGATGCGGTGGTCAAAAATACTTGAACCAGCAGGAGCATTGTCGTCCAAGAGGCCGCGCAGGTAACGAGTTTCCATCGCCATGCCAACAGCGCTAGCAAGCCCAGTGCCTAGTGGTCCGGTAGTTAATTCAACGCCGGCAGTGTGACCAAATTCTGGGTGCCCTGGAGTCTTGCTATCCCATGTGCGAAATGTTTCTAGGTCATTTAGTTCTAAACCGTAACCGGATAGAAAAAGTTGTATGTATAAGGTGAGGCTGCTGTGACCATTTGAAAGTACAAAGCGATCGCGACCTAACCAATGTGGGTCGCTTGGATCGTGGCGGAGAAACTTTTGAAACAGCAGATAGGCCACGGGTGCCAGGCTCATGGCGGTACCGGGATGACCGTTACCAACTTTTTGTACGCTGTCCATAGCCAGGCATCTGGCGGTTACAACAGCTTGATCATCGATTGGCTTCCAAGAGAATTCAGTCACATCCTTAAGCGTAGTCAATGGGCGCGCAGGATTGTCGGTGACATTGCCAAAGTTCATCTGTAAAAGTAAAGGCTGGGTAAAAAAGTTACGGAAAGTTATTCAAAAAGGTACACTTGGAATGTGCCATCAGTTCCTATAGATTCCCAGCAAGAGGTTCCCTCGACTGCGAAGCGGGGACTCTTGGCAAAATTGAAATCCTATGTAGCACTTACAAAGCCACGCATTATCGAGTTACTTCTAGTAACCACTATTCCAACAATGTTTTTGGCCGCCGATGGCTTCCCAGAGTGGAAACTTGTTTGCGCGACAGTGTTGGGTGGCTCCCTAGCGGCCGCTGGTTCGAACGTGTTTAACTGTTATCTTGATCGTGACATTGATGCTTTAATGCATCGAACAAAAAACAGACCTTCCGCTACAGGCGAGATTTCGGGGAGTCGCATCCTGGTTTTTGCAACAGCCCTTTCAGTAGCATCTTTTGCCTGGCTTTGGCGAGCAGTTAATCCGCTTTCAGCTTGGTTAGCACTTGGCGCAATCGCGTTTTATGTAATCGGTTACACGATGTTGCTGAAGCGTCGAACACCGCAAAACATTGTTTGGGGTGGGGCAGCCGGTTGCATGCCCGTGCTTATTGGTTGGGCTGCGGTAAAGAATGAACTATCTCTTGCCCCTGTTGTTCTGTTTCTAATTATTTTCTTCTGGACTCCGCCGCACTACTGGCCACTGTCGCTTCGTTACCGGGAAGATTATGCGCGAGCCGATGTGCCAATGCTGCCTGTTGTTGCCGATGATAAAAAAGTCGCCCAGCAAATCATTCTTTACTCGTGGGTATTGGTTGCGGTGTCGTGGACGCTTAACTTAGCTGCAGACATGTCGTTTGTGTACGACATTGTGGCCATGACTCTCGGCGGATTCTTCTTAGCTGAGGCTTACGGATTGCGAAGTCGAGTGCGCAGTGGCGCCGAAGACATTAAGCCAATGCGACTATTCCATTGGTCGATCACTTACTTGTCGCTTCTGTTTCTTATGATCGGCGTTGATCCGTTCGTTAAGCATTGGCTGGCGAGATAGCAGTACTTTTGGGTTGCACAGTCAGCGCTTGCAAAGACAACACGCTGATCCAAAGCAAACAAG
>JBAXKB010000055.1:0-6125 GCA_037137575.1 Actinomycetes bacterium | reverse complement strand
GGCGGTAGCAGAATTGCTTGAACTCGATACTTCCGAGCGCGATGCGAGTTTGCGTCGCGAAATTCACGCGGTTATCTCGAAACTAGGCGATTTAGCCGCAACCCCAAAAGTTGATTTGGTTCAGATTCTTTCCCCGTTTGTTGAAATGTTGTTGCGGTTACGCCAATCCGCTAGATCAGATGGCCGATGGGCAGATGCTGACATAATTCGTGACGCACTTTTAGCCCAAAATATTGCAATCAAAGATTCGGCAGATGCAACTACTTGGGAGATAACCAAGTGAATACGCCAGGGCCAATCGCACTAGTTGGTTCCGGCGAGTACCTGCCTGTAATGCAACAAATTGAGGCAGATCTAATTGCGGGCCGCAATCCTAAGTACGTGCAAATTCCAACGGCTGCCGCGCCTGAAGGTGAAAAGAGTCTTAATTACTGGGTTGACTTGGGTATTCGACAAGCCGAACGATTAGGGGTGGAAGCGGTCCCAATAATTGCGCAGTCTCGATTAGATGCGCAATCACCAGAGTTGGCGCGTAAAGTGGATGATGCCGGTCTGATTTATTTATCTGGCGGTAACCCCTCTTTCTTAGCAAATACCCTGCGAGACACTCTGCTTTGGCGGGCAATTGATTCGGCTTGGCGAAATGGCGCGGCACTTGCTGGCTGTAGTGCTGGCGCGATGGCTTTAGCAGATCACATACCTGGCTTGCGGCTAACTGCGCATTCACCAACTCAAGGCCTAGGCGCACTGCCACACATCAGAGTGCTTCCGCATTTCGATCGCATGTTTTCCCATGTGCCGGATTTCTTCGCCAGGTTTATGAATGTGCCTGCGGGCGTCACTGTTGTGGGAATCGATGAAGATACGGCAATTGTTGGTGGTCCTTATGAATGGGAAGTTCAAGGTAGACAATCAGCTTGGCTCTTTGTGGAAGGCCATCGGGTTGAATTCCCAACTGGCTCAAAATTGATAACCGAGTGACTTACTTTTCCCGAAACATAATGTCGGTGTCCCAATGTGTGAATCCGACAGATTCATACAGTTTGATAGCGCGCTCGGCTTGCGCTTCCACATAAAGCATCACCGCTGGTAAGCCTTGGTCGCGAAGATATTCAAGCCCGCGAATTGTCAAAGCCCGGCCAAGTCCATTCCCGGCAGAACTAGGAAGAACGCCGAGTACGTATAGTTCGCCAATTTCTGGGTGTTGATGGTCGCCATGTTTGTGCCCACCATGTACTTTTGTCCAGTTATATCCAACTATGTTCTCGTCTGCATCAATGGCCAAGAAAAACCCGGCTGGGTCAAACCAAGATTCACCCATACGTATTTGCAAATCTTCGTTCGTCCAAGAACCTTGGTCTGGATGAAGTGTGAAAATTTCCTTATTAGCCGTTAACCAGGCATCTTCATCTTGCCCAACAACAAAACTACGAATCCGAATTCCATCTGGTACTTCGGCGAAGTCAAGTGAAGTGAACAAGGAGCGGCGCATCTGCCATAACTCTCGAACTTTTGCGTAGCCAAGAGCGCTAGCCAGGAAATGAGCTGTGCCATTTAAGCCATGTGCCCAAAGTCGAATTGGCACTCCACTGGTTAAAGTCTCAGCAGTTTTCACCATTGCAGTGGCAAGTCCCTGTCCGCGCGCATCCGGCTGAACGGCAACTTCAACAGCTGGGCCAGCAACAGTGTCCGTTGCGTCTAAGTGCAAGTAACCAATCAAGGAATTTTCATGATTGCGGGCAAGTAATTGAATTGCATCTTGATCCCCACCATGGTGCAAGTGGATTAGGACATGTTCACCAAGAGGTGCCATGCCATCTTCGATTGCCACCGCCGCGATAAGCGCTTTTACTTCGGCTACCTCGTTTTGAGTTAGCGCACTGTGTTGCGTGATGAAGAACTCCATGCCACGCGCCAAACCTAAACTAAAGAATCTTCGGAAGTGTCGGCATTTCCAGCGACGAAGCGGTAGCCAACATTTCGCACAGTGCCAATTAAAGATTCATTCTCAACACCAAGTTTTGCGCGAAGTCGACGCACATGGACATCCACGGTACGTGTGCCACCGAAGTAGTCGTAACCCCAAACTTCTTGCAACAACTGTGAACGGGAGAAAACTCGACCCGGATGTTGTGCGAGATATTTCAAAAGTTCAAACTCTTTGTAGGTTAAATCCAGGATGCGTCCGCGCAACTTTGCGGAGTAGGCAGTTTCGTCAATTACTAATTCGCCTGTGCGGATTTCTGTTTGAGATGTTTGCGCGTATTCAACCGGGACCCGTCCAGCGGCTAACCGAATTCGGGTTTCAATTTCTGCAGGCCCAGCGTTATCTAAAATCACATCTGCGATTCCCCAGTCGGCAGCAAGTGCAGTAAGCCCGCCCTCAGTTGCAATAACTATTACCGGCGCAGTATTTCCAGTAGCTTCCATTAAGCGGCACAAACTACGTGCGGCAGGTAAGTCTGTGCGCGCGTCAACAAAAATTAAATCGCACGCTGGGGCAGCCAGAAGCGCAGTCGGTTCCGGAGTCATAATCTTTACGTGATGGCTAAGAAGTTCTAGTCCAGGTAGCACTGAAGTTGATGGCGTAACTGCTCGAGTCAGTAGCAAAATGCTCGCCATACTTCACCTGCCTCGAGATTTTTAATTAAAGTGAGTTTATCCTGCCAAAAGGCCCAGGGCATATCGGGTAATTCAGTTAGCCGAGAGCGCAGCAATTGTGGCCAGCACTTCTTGCTTCTTGGGCAGTCCAACAGCTTTGCCAATTACGCGACCACTGCGGTTAACTACCAATGTCGTAGGGGTGCGGGTGATGTGAAATTTGCGGACAAGATCCAAATGGGATTCGGCATCTATTTCGATGTGCCCAATTTCTGGGTTGTCCTTGCTGATCGCATTCAACATAAGTTTGGTTGCTCTACACGGTTGGCAAAATGCCGTGGAAAACTGCACAAATGTGACATTGGCGGCAAGTGGCTGGCCTATGTCCTGTGAAGTTAGCAGAACTTCGTTAACAGTTTGGCGAATATGCCCCGCCCGAAAGTGCATAACTATTCCGATAATGCTGGAAACCGCCAAGGTCAGAAGTACTAGCGTTAAGCCAGTATTCATAGCAGCCCCCTCGTCTCGCTATCGGCACTTTGTTCGAGTTCCTAGGTTATCGGTATTCCTTTCCCCTGCTTTCTGCGAATCATTCGCAATTGCAGGAAGTGGATTTCCGAGATTTCACTTGGTCACTTACAGTGAAACCATGTCACGTAGCCTTTTTCTAACCAAACGCCGAGTCGTTGACTTTGGTCGTTTAGGTTCAGCTATGTGTTGTAGCTCTTAATTCTGCAGTCATGATTTATGGCTGCCCACCAGCCCAAATCAAACCAGAGGAATTTCATGAGCAAGCAGATAGATCCACGCGGCCCTCGCTTTGGCGCAGCTATCACGACTATTGTTGTGGCCGCAGCGCTAGTGACTCTGCCGACTACAACTGCAATCGTTCTTATTGCGATCCAATTAGTTGCTCATGCACTCGGTGCTTTTGTTGGCCTATCTGCGCAGCCTTACGGCATTTTGTATCGCAAGTTAGTACAACCTCGGCTAGCAAAACCAACTGAACTTGAAGATGAAGCCCCACCGAAGTTTGCGCAACTCGTTGGTTTTATTTTCGCAGCAGCTGCGCTTGTGGCCTTGGCGGTTCATCAAACTGCAGTCGCACAAATTATTGTGGCGCTTCACTTAGCAGCATCATTTTTAAATGCAGCTTTCAACTTTTGTCTCGGTTGCCAGATGTACTTAATTGGCAAACGAATCATCTCTAGCTAATCCAAAATCACACATAAGAAAAACAAGGAGAAAAACATGGCACGCAACGAAGTACTTGTTGATACAGAGTGGGCGCTAGCTCACATCGATGACCAAAAGGTTGTTTTCGTGGAAGTAGACGAAGACACTGCAGCTTACGAATCAAATCACATCCGTGGCGCTGTTGGCCTAAATTGGCGCACTGAGTTACAAGATGGTGTGCGTCGCGACATCATCCGCAAAGAGTCAATTGAAACGCTACTTTCAGCAAAAGGTGTTTCAAACGATGACACCGTAGTTCTTTACGGTGGCAACAACAACTGGTTCGCTGCTTACGCGTACTGGTACCTAAAGCTTTACGGTCACCAGGATGTACGCCTTCTTGATGGTGGCCGCAAGAAGTGGGAACTAGATGGTCTAGAACTTGTCAGTGATCCAACAGTGCGTCCGGCAACAACTTACGTCGCAACCGAGCAGGATCGTTCACTTCGTTCATTCCGCGACGATGTGCTAAGCGCCATTGGTACCAAGAACCTTGTCGATGTCCGTTCTCCGGATGAATACGCAGGTCGCTTACTTGCACCAGCTCACTTGCCACAAGAGACTTCACAGGTTGCAGGTCACATACCGACAGCAGTTAATATTCCCTGGAGCAAGGCAGCCAACGACGACGGAACCTTCAAGTCGGATGCTGAACTAAAGTCACTTTACGAAGGCGCTGGCGTTGACCTAGACAAGGACACAATCGCTTATTGCCGCATCGGCGAGCGCTCGTCACACACTTGGTTCGTACTTCGCGAACTTCTTGGCATTGCGAATGTCACCAACTACGACGGTTCTTGGACTGAATATGGCTCATTAGTTGATGTCCCGGTAGCCGTCGGCGATGCACCAGGCCAGGCATGAGTTCTTGTGGCGCTGTAGTCGGGGGCGTATCGCTTGACCATGTGGACGTGACAAAGCAGGCGGTAATTCAGGGGGTAGTCAGCACTTCAGCTGGACCAGCATCAACTGGTTACGCGCGGCTAAATGATAAGAACGGCGACTTTGTTGCGGAAGTTCCACTGTCGGCTAGTGGAGAATTTCGATTCTTCGCAGCTCCTGGATCGTGGACCGTTGTTGCCCTGATTCCTGGTGGGACAACCCGAACAGAAGTTACTGCTGAACTCGGTCAGATTGCTGATCTGGACCTCACGCTTTAGTTAATAGCCATAAATGCGCCCATGAAGGATACTTTGTGGGCGCATTGCTATTTGTCCACTAATCTTGAGTAGTTGCTTCACCGCAAATCCGCCTTAAATACTGTCAAGGAGAAACATGCCAGCCATCGTGCTCGTTGGCGCCCAGTGGGGCGATGAAGGCAAAGGTAAAGCCACCGACCTTTTAGGTGGCCGGGTTGACTATGTTGTTCGTTACCAAGGTGGCAACAACGCCGGCCACACAGTGGTTATTGGCGATCGTAAATTTGCGTTGCACCTACTGCCAAGCGGCATCCTGACTCCCGAAGTTGTCCCGGTTATCGGCAACGGAGTGGTAATTGACGCTGGAGTTTTGTTCCAAGAGATTGATGGGCTTGAGGCTCAGGGGATTGACACTTCTCGGCTAGTCATTAGCGCGAACGCTCATTTAATTACTTCGTACCACGTAACGCTAGATAAGGTAACTGAACGATTCTTGGGTAAGTCAAAAATTGGTACTACTGGTCGTGGCATTGGTCCAACATATGCTGACAAGATTTCCCGCTTAGGTTTGCGCGTTCAAGATCTATTTGATGAAAAGATTTTGCGCGAAAAAATTGAAGGCTCACTCATGAGCAAAAACCAAGTGTTGGTAAAAGTATTTAACCGTCGGGCAATTTCGGTTGATGAAGTAGCCGAAGAATTACTTGGGTACGCCGAGCGCCTGCGTCCGTATGTTGCAGATACAGCGCTGCTGCTCAATAACGCACTTGATGAAAACAAAGTTGTTTTACTTGAAGGCGGACAGGGCACGCTGCTTGACGTTGATCATGGCACTTATCCATTCGTTACTTCTAGTAACCCGACTGCCGGTGGCGCGTGTGCTGGTTCCGGAATTGGCCCAACAAAAATCAGCGGTGTAATTGGCATCCTGAAGGCGTACACAACTCGTGTTGGCTCAGGTCCGTTCCCAACAGAACTTTTAGATGAAGATGGCGAGCGCCTTCGAGTAATTGGTGGCGAACGCGGTGTCACAACGGGTCGCGCGCGTCGTTGCGGTTGGTTCGATGCACCGATTGCTCGGTATGCAACCCGTATCAATGGTCTGACCGATATCTTCCTAACCAAACTTGATGTACTAACTGGCTTTGA
>JBAXKB010000054.1:0-6715 GCA_037137575.1 Actinomycetes bacterium | reverse complement strand
GATTCACCATCTGCGCCAGCTATTCCTGTCATCTCGCTCTTAGACCCACAGGCTGTTCAAAGTGGAGATGTTGTGACAATCTTGGGAACCGACTTTGGTAATAATCCAGTCGTGACCATCGGCGGTTTGCCTGCTGAAGTAATTGACTGTGGATCTTATTCTCAAGATGGTTCCGGTGTCTGGGCTCCTGATTTCAACCAGTGCAGTTCCGGTTCACTTCTTGTAATCGTCCCTGATGGAATTCCTGTTGGCACTGCAGATGTAGTTGTAACTTGGGACAACCAGACAACTGCTAGCTCTTCAGTTGCGATTGTTGCACAACCGCCAACAATTGATGGCCTCAGTGACCAAAGTGGTAAAGCTGGCGATGTAATCACAATTTATGGTTCTCAGCTAACAGATATAACTTCAATTACATTTGATGGCGACGGCTCATTTGGGCCAGTTAATGTTGATCTTGCTGATGTCAATTATGTGGCTAATCCAGATGGCTCTTCAATAACCGTTGCAGTGCCAAACGACGCTACATCAGGAACTATCACGGTCACCACTTTCAGTGGCTTTGTAGTTAGCGATGACACCTTCGACATTATTCCAATTCCAAGTATTGATTCGCTTAGTGCAACAAGCGCAATTCCTGGTGATGTCATCACAATCTATGGCACAAATTTGGACAGCATCTTATCGGTGACGTTTAATGGTAACGAAGCTGATTTAACTGACTTCAATACTGTAATTGCCGATGATGGAAGCAGCATCTCGGTCACTGTCCCTGATACCGCAACAACTGGATACATCACTGTTATCACTAGTGGTGGTACGGCTACATCTACAGATATCTTCAATCTTGCGTCAGGTCCGGAAATCAGTTCCTTGGGTTCCCTCATGGGCCGCTCTGGTGCGACCATTTCCATCAATGGGGCCAATCTTGGTGGATTACAGTCGGTTTCATTTGATGGAGACGAAGATAACCTGCCCGTCCTGGCAGACTTAACAAATCCACGAACTGTCATCACAAATTCTCAAGTCACAGTAGTAGTCCCTGATGGCGTAACTTCAGGAACAATAACGCTAACAACAGCAGGCGGAGTTGTTACTTCTGAAGATGTTTATGAAATTGTTGCTGGACCAGTTGTAACCTGGATGAGCGCGACTTCGCTAAAGCCCGGTAGCACCTTAGTTATGCGTGGCACTGGTTTGGCGTGGGCTAAGGTCCGCATTCGTGGAGCTCTAGCTAGCACCACGGAAAGTCCAACTGATACCCAGATCAAAGTTACAGTTCCACAACTTGGTCCTGGTCGCACAACTTTAGTAATTACAACCCCAGGTGGTGCGCTCACCCGTCAGATCACTATCTCTACCCCAGCTCCTATTATCGGATCCTTCACTCAGAGTGCTTCCAAGAAACGTGGAGTGGGCACTGTTGTTGTAACTGGTCGTAACTTGAATGGCGCTGTGGTTAGGGTTGGCAACATTGTCGTTAGGGTTCGACCTGGCTCTACATCAACTCGATTGGTGTTTACGTTGCCAAAGCATGCACCTGTTACAAAAAAGGGTATCTTTAGCATCACAACCGATGGTGGAGTGGCAAAGAGTAAGGCAGCCCTTAAGATAGCCGCTAAGTAGCCAGAGTTTGTCTTTGGTTTGACAACTAAATCTTTGAGGTAATTTCTGTGCGCATTACTGATCTGATCCATCACGATGGGTCTGCCCTTTACGTAAGTAACCCGCAACCAAAACTTGGCGAAACCGTCAAGATGTATTTGCGAGTGCCTAACGATTTGCATCCAACTGTTGTGGCATTGCGTCAGGTATGCGATGGCGAACCTGTGGCGTCGCCAGCTAAAAAAATCGCTTCACCATTTCCAGGCGATAGCGATACCTGGTACGAGGCTGATTGTCGTGTGCACAATCCGCGCACAAATTACCGCTGGTTTATCAGCGGTGGCAATGTCGGTTATGGCTGGCTAACTCAACTTGGTTGGGTAGACCATGATGTTAACGATGCGGCAGATTTTGTTATCACTCCACATAACCCGATTCCTGTCTGGGCGCGCAAAGCAGTAATTTATCAAATTTTCCCTGACCGCTTTGCTAAATCTGATCATGAGTACGAACTGCCTCAGTGGGCGATTCCTCGCACTTGGGACCAGCATCCAGAGGGTCGCGGCTCGAACACTGCGTTTGAATATTTCGGCGGCGATCTTTGGGGCGTAATCGACAAACTTGATTACATTCAGGGGCTAGGCATTAATTGCCTTTATTTCACGCCGATTTTCCCAGCCACATCGTTGCACCGTTACGATGCCAGAAGTTTTGACGAAGTCGACCCATTGCTTGGTGGCAACGAAGCTCTTATTGCCTTGGTTGAAGCAGCTCACGCTCGCGGCATGAAAGTAATTGGCGATATCACCCTTAACCATTCTGGTGATACGCATGAATGGTTCCAAGCCGCGCTTGCTGGCGATCCTAAATATCGCGACTTCTACATTTTTAATGACGCACTTGAGCACGGGTACGAGTCATGGATTGGTGTTAAGTCACTTCCAAAATTTAATTACGAATCGCTAGCTCTTCGCGAGAGACTAATTACTGGTACAGACAGTGTTATTCGAAAATGGTTGCGGGCTCCGTATAACTTAGATGGCTGGCGCGTTGACGTCGCCAATATGTCGGGCCGTTTAGGCGATGTTGATTTAACTAAAGATGTGGCGCGTTGGACTCGCGAAGCAGTGTTACTTGAAGGTGCTGACAAAATTTTGATTGGTGAACACAATCATGATTCGGGACCCGACCTTGACGGCGACGGTTGGTACGGGAACATGAATTACACCGCATTTCGTAACCCCGCTCTTATGTGGTTAGTTGCGCCTGAGATGTCCAACATTGATGAACTCGATTACGCGAAAATTCCACAAGGCATAATCCCACGAGTGTCAGCAGAATCAATGATTCGGGTAATTCGTCAGTATGCATCTCGTATGCCTTGGCGTAGTTACTCGTCCTCATGGAATCTTTTAAGTAGCCACGATTCACCTCGGGTTCGTTCGATTGTTGGCTCGCGAGATCGGCAGTTTGCTGCGGCCACGCTTATGGCAACCTTCCCAGGGACCCCAATGATTTTTGCTGGTGACGAACTTGGAGCCGAAGGTTTGTGGGGAGAAGATTCACGCACTACGCATCCCTGGCAGTTTGAAGAGCAATGGGATACCAAACTACTGGCTGCCTACCAGTCGTTAAATGAATTGAAGGCTAGTAGCGATGCGTTAGCTTTTGGTGGACTGCGAATAGTACATATGCAAGATGATGCAATTGCGTATTTACGCGAAACTGCAGAAGAGCGAATTCTTGCTGTTATCGCGCGGGAACCTGTTGGCGAAATCAAGTTTGATTGTGCGTCATGGGAATTCAAAGAACTTGAACATTTATTTGGTTTTGATGCACAGTTATCCGGGAAAACGGTTACGGTCAAAATAGACACAGCAGGTGGGGGAATCTGGCGATTAGCATGAGGAAATTTTTAGTTCTCTTCATGTCTTTTGTGTCAATGGTTTTTTGCGTCACCACGAGTGGTGTTTCTGCCGCGGCAGACTCTTCAGCTTTCCAAATGTCAAAGCATCCAATGATTTATTTTGTGATGCTCGATCGCTTTGCAAATGGCGATCCAACCAACGACACTGGTTACATTTCAGGTGGACCCAGTAAATCTGGATTCAATCCATCAGCAACAGGTTTTTATCATGGTGGCGATCTTGCTGGACTTACGAGCAAAATTTCTTACATCAAGGATTTAGGTTTTACTGCAATTTGGGTTACCCCCGTTGTTCGTCAGGTAACCGTTTCTCCTGATGGTAGTAGCGCCGGCTACCACGGATATTGGGGCGCAGGCTTTGATCAGGTTGATCCGCATCTTGGCAGTATGCAAGATTTCAAAGACTTCGTGTCTGCAGCTCATGCGCAAGGGCTCGGTGTAATTCTGGACATAGTGGCAAACCATACCGGTGATGTCATTTATTCTTCTTGGGGTTCGAGTTACTCCGACACCGATTTTTCACCGTACTTAACTAAGAACGGAAAAGCTTTCGACGCAGCCAAGCTTGCCGGTACAACGAAATTTCCAAAATTAAGTGAACTTAGCTCAACAGTTTCATTTCCGAACCCACCGCTGGTGAACAATGCAGACGAACATGCAAAAAGCCCCGCATGGCTTAATGATGTGCGTAATTACCACAATCGAGGCAACAGCACTTTCCAAGGCGAATCAAGTTTGTACGGCGATTTCTATGGATTGGATGATCTCTTCACTGAATCACCGGTTGTTGTTGCTGGTATGAGCAAAATTTTCGCCGACTGGATTGTTAATACCGATGTTGATGGGTTCCGAATCGATACTGCGCGCCATGTTAACAAGGAATTTTGGCGAGCATTCTTGCCTGCTATGCGAAAAGCTGCGTTAGCAAAAGGTAAAACTAATTTCCCCATGTGGGGTGAGGTTTATGACACTAATGAATCTCAAACTTCCTACTGGGTCAAGAATGCGTCCTTCAATGAAGTTCTCGATTTTCCAATGCAAAATCAGATGCTTAACTTCGTTAATTCTGGTTCAACCAATGGAATCGTTTCAGTGCTTAACGATGACGATGTCTATACAACTGCAAAAAGCAATGCCAATCAGCTCGTAACATTTTTAGGCAACCACGACATGGGCCGCGTTGGGTCTTTCATCACGCGAATCACCAACAATAAGAGCCTGCAACTAAGTCGCGACGCATTAGCGCATGCCTTGCTATTTACAGTGCGTGGAAACCCATCGGTTTATTACGGTGATGAATTTGGTTTAGGGGGCGCAGGAGATCAGCAAGCGCGCCAAGATCTATTCCCAACTCAGGTTTCGCAATGGAAAACTGATGCGCGCATTGGTGGCACCGCTATTGGCGCTGGTAGCAGCTTTGATACCACTAATCCATTACAGAATTCGATAAGAGATTTAACTGCGCTTCGCTCCAGCGACAACGCTTTTGGTGATGGCCCACAAATAATTCGGTATGCATCAGATGGCGTATTGATTTTCAGCCGGATAAATTTGCAAACTGGCGCAGAATTTATTTGCGCATTCAATCCCAGCGCTGTGGATATTACGAAAAATTTTCAAGTCGCATCTAGTAATGCAACCTGGACCAAGTCTTTGGGTAGTGGCAGCCTAACTCAGAATGGAAGCGGCGCCACCGTGCAGTTGCCTGCAGGCACATGGGGAGTTTTTAAATCCGATGTAGCAGTTACTTCCCCAAGCGATGTCTCGATAACCCTCGATTCAGTGAAATTTAATCCAGCCGATACTTCGCAGTACAACTTGCAAGCCCGAGTTACAAACGGTTCGTATAAGCAAACCAATTTTTATCGAAAGACACTAAAAGGTACTTGGACATTTTTAGGCGCAGACAATTCGCCGTTATTTAGCTCGGCTTCAAACGGCGCAGCAAAAAATGTTTATCGTGTTTTCCCACTACGAAGTTCATTTGCGCGCAACACTACGTATTCGATCAAAGCCCAAGTGGTCACATTTAACGACCAAAAAATTGATTCGAAAATTGTGACGCTAAAAATTAAGTAGTGACGCAGGACACAATTTTGTCGAAAAAATGTGAACAGGATTCGTGAAACCGCTTACAAGTTATCGTGAAACCGCTTACACATTTATGAAACCGCTTACACGCAAATTGTTATAAAGATTCCTTTAATTTCTCAATACTTTTCTATCGTTTCCTGCTTAGAGTGAGGGTGCGGTTGATTGGTTTGCGAGTTCTGCGCCAAATCAATTTGCATCGATTACGAACGAAAGGAAGCACATCGTGATTACATCTAAGGCAATGGCTCGGAAAATCTTCGCGCCAATCCTTGCAACACTCATGGTTGCTGGTTTGTCAACAGGTCTGGCATCGCCAGCCAAGGCAGATGCAACAACAAAGCAAGTTGTTTTCCATTATCAATCTGATGGCAAGACAACATTCGCAGACACAAAAGGTCTTGAATTATATTTATGGGCTGGCGCTAACGGCGACTTCTACCCAAATGGCAATGACGCATACGGCAAGACTTTCACTTTCTCTGTGGATGCGGCTTCGAACTCACTTGGCGGTCTGTTCAAGTTCGGTTCGGATTGGGATCACAAAGACAATGGCGGCGCAGCTGATCGCACTATCGCATTGAATGCTTCTGGCTCAACAGAGCTATGGTTCCTTGGCAACACAACTGCGTCCTACTCATCCCTTGCCGATGCAGTTACTGCAGGCGGTGTAGCTGATGCTTACACATCAACTGGTACCGATCCAAACTATGACTGTGATGCAAATAACGTTTGTACCCCACATTTCGACGTTGTTTACCCAGCAAGCCAGCATGTAGTTATTCACTACCAGGATCCAGCAGCTACTAAGTTCTCTAGCTACAAGAACTGGGACGTATTCGTTTACTCAAATGGAAGCAACCATCCAAATGGTAACTACTTCAACGGATCAGATTCATTCGGTAAAGTTCTAGATTTGACTTTCACCGACATGAGCAAAAATGCTTCAATCGGCGTCATCGTTCGTAAAACCAACTGGTCAGATCGTGCTGGCTGTGCCAGCTGTACTGGCGATACTGGTAACGATGGCAAGGGCGGAAACCGAGTGCTTACACTTAGCCTTTCATCAGGCGAAAATGAGTTCTGGATTGT
>JBAXKB010000053.1:0-6910 GCA_037137575.1 Actinomycetes bacterium | reverse complement strand
GACAAGTACGGAAACAAATGGGATTTCATCGAGAAGACTTCTTGAGTTTCGAGCCCCACCCGCCCCACTGTTAAAGGGACTTTTGGACTCTCACAATCATCTGGACGACGACCACGCTTTCAAATCACGCTCCAAGGAACGGCGCACAAACTTGCGAACACATCTGAACAACAAAATGCTTACAAGACTCTTACATTCAGCGGGTCCTTCAGACTGCGCTGTTGACTTCGGTCGCATGATGTTGAAACATGAAATCTACTGAACAATTACAGCGCGAGCTGCACAACCGACGTACTGCGGTAACCATCGGATTAGTCGGTATCGCCGCTGTCCACATCGCAGATCTCCCCGCGAAATGGGAAGAAACTCGATACATGGCCTGGATGTACATCGGCGCGATAGCTGCATCGGCATTCTTAGTAGACCGTTTAGTCGTAAAGACCTCCAAGCGTGATTACTTAGCTGCGTCCATACTCTCGGCATCAGTATTTGCTGGGTACGTCATAAGCCGAAGTGTTGGAATGCCAGGCGCAAAAGGCGACATCGGCAATTGGTTTGAACCTCTTGGATTTCTGTCACTTTTCATCGAATTATCGGCAATTTGGCACTCGTTCCGTGCATATCAGACGATTCGGTACTTGGAAGCTCATCCAGAGAAGCAGTAAATGCCCTGATTCATCATTGATGAAGGTGTGCTCGCGTAACTGTGAGCACCGCGAATCACTTGTTCGTGGATTCAAGTACCAATTGGGTCGCTAGGAATGTCTTGCGGACTGCGCCGCAAATCCGACACGACGATTTAAATGAAATTCCACGATACCTGCAGGTCTAATGTTCGGTAGATAAAGATTTTTGGAAGTTCTCGTGCTTCACCAGTTTCCGAATGAAAACAACGATGAGCAAACTCAAACCGATTGTCACAACACCAGTTCCCCAAGCAAGTCCGCCTCGTTCTTTGCTAACGCCCATCCAATCTGCAAAGGAGGCACCAAACGGCCTTGTGATTATGTAGGCACTCCAGAAGGCAGCGACTTCCGGCAATCCAAACCATTTGTAGGCGATTCCTGGGATTGCAAAAGCTAGCGCAAATAAAACTCCCGACCAGAAGAAGCCCCAATTTAGTGTTACCGCTGTTAGATCTCCCGCGGCGGTGCCTAAGGCAAACGTTGTCATAACAGTTGACCAATAGAAAAACTCTCGTCGCTTTGTGTTTACTGAATGAATCGACAGCGTTCCTTCAAATCGGTACCAGGTCAGAAATATAATGGCTAAAACTAGGATGAAAATGCTCGTGGAAACTGTGTAGGGAATGCCTAAAGCAACGTGCGCAGCATCAGCAACCATAGTGCCGAACACGCTAACCATCACCACGGCAAACCAGTAAGGAACTGGATCGTAACACGCAGCCTTGAATTGCCGCCATAATACGAACACCAGAACAACACCAGCAGTGAGCACTGCATAAATTGGATTAAATCGCTTGTCGACATAGTCGGCAGCAGTTTCGCCCATACCCGTCGATAACACTTTAATAACCCAAAAAAGCGCAGTTAATTCTGGGACTTTAATTCGATTACTTAGTGGCGTCATCAAATTTCTCTGGCGTTATTTGGTCAGCTTTTGAAACTGTCAAGTAACTCACCAGTGCCACGATTACAACGGCGAAAACAATGTTCACTAAAGGCTTTGGGATTCCAAAGCCAGGAAATGCCCCATCTGCAACAACTACTTTTGGCTGAATCAGCAAGTCGCCAAGTGAAGCACCGAGTGGGCGCGTCAAGACATACACAGCCCAGAAAGACAAAGCTGCATTTAGTCCGAATCGGTAAGCGATAGCAATCACCAGAATTACGACTCCGAAAAGTAGCAGCCCCCGACCGTAGCCAGTCGCCCACTTTTCATTAACAAGGTCGCCCGCCGCAGTGCCCAAAGCAAACGTGAACAGGATCGTTAACCAGTAAAAAGTTTCCCGGCGCGGAGTGCGAATGCTATGAATCGACAAAGTACCTTCAACACGATGCCAAGCAAAGAAAATAATCGCCAAGCAGATTGAGAAAATAACGGTGGTTGTTTGAAGGGCTACCCCAAAGTTGTCTGTGAGATTGTCTGTAATGAGAGTGCCTGCGATGCTAATCAAAACCACAAGCGTCCAGTAGATAGTTGGAACATACTTACTTGCCCTGAACTGAGCAACGAGAACAAAAACCGTCAAAGCCGTAACGATTAGGGATGTGTATGAAAGTCCCTGACTATCAGTTAGTTTCAGATGTGCGCTCAGTGAAGAGTTCAAAAAATCTGCCAGAGTTTCGCCAACTGTTGTCGCCAACACTTTGATAATCCAAAAGAATGCCGTAACCGCCGGCACTTTAATGTGCAGATCAGTTAGTAACGAGCCTTTGGTTGCTGCGTTTGAAGAAGAGTTTGTTTTAGTCATGCGTCCATTGTGCCTGAATTGATTTTCGCAACCAGGCGATAAATGGGCCAGGAGAAGAATTTTACCCAACCCAAACATTTGCTCGACAAAAAAATAGAGCAAGGTCTCGTATCGTGAGAGCTTTGCGCCAAAGTTTGGCAAACATTACAAGGAGCTACCTGAATAAAAAATTCTTCTCAAACACCCCACACCAAAATGCAGTTGACCTTGCTGGTGGGTTCCTGTCGTTAGGTACATCCCATAACCGTTGTTGATTACGGCAGATTTTTGCGAGTCACTGAAGGCAAGGCGGCGCAGGTACTGCTATCGAAATGGAATTTAGCCCGCAAAACTTCTGGAGTCTTTGCACACATCTGCGCAAGCGTCGTCATGTCACCATCGAGTGCTAGTTGATTTTGCAACTTACGGACAGAAATGTTCGAGACCTCACGACCTTGTTGTATAGCCAAGGCCGCAGCCGTTCCTGCTGCTTGCCCTAGTTGCATGTACTGCACCTCGACTCGAATTGCGCCATAGGCAAGTGGCGATGATGAGATTCCTACTGATACAAGCAAGTTTCGCGGACCATCCTTTGGCACCATAGTCGAGTAGCTAATTTCAAAAGGTGGAGCCTTGCGATATGGTCCGGCATCTCGATACAGAGCCTTATTTGCATACGCCAGAAATCCGGCCTTATTATCGAGCCAGTACGAACCCAGTCCAACTGAATCCTGTTTAGTGCGCTGATATAACATGTCATTAGTTGTTACTGTTGACAGGCCAATCAGTCGACGGCCCTCGCGGATGTATGGCTGATATGGCCAATTTTTATTATTAGTAAATTCATCGGAACAGAGCCCCATTCCTTTCAGGAAATTTCGCTCCTCGTGCGGCGCTTGTTTGTCGTTCTGGATAAAGTACAACAGCGATCCCAGATACCCCTTGAATTGCGCTATGACTTTTGGGCGAGCACTCATGTCCGTGAAGTAGCTCCTCGGAATCGGCACATTTAGAAGATCGAAGGATCCAGAATTCAAATCGTAATTACCGCTAGGCAAGAGCGAGAAATGCAGCAGTGCACTAACCTTTGTGCCGTTAGATTTAGCTGGCTTGATGAAGTCTCGATGACCACGAGTGTAGATTGTTTTGGAAATCAGCCTCCAGTAGGGCAAGTAGTGTGTGTAGTCGGGGCCGCGCGAAAAGGCAACTTTGTGCGAGTGGCTTAGACACAATCTCCAGGCCATTGATGGTTCGCCTTGAGGAATCGTGACGCTGCGTGAAATCGACTTCAAAAAACGCATGTAGGGATTACGTTTCAAGAGCGCAACAACATCAGGCCCCGACATCGGAAATTTTAAAACAGTGTCTATTCGTCGCAGTGCTGAGAGATGCTCACGATGAGTAAAGATATCACTGCGACCCAGATGGAACGTTGCTCCTGAGGCTGCTAAAAGGTCACCTTCATATGAGGCGTCAATAAATATAGAACCACAATAGGAACGCTTATCGCTGAGCGAGATGCAAGAGATTTTTTTGCCAGTTCGCTGGGCACTCACGAGCGGATCTTTCGTGACCACTTCAATGTGGTGCACCTTAAGCATGCTGCGCAAAATATCCTCAGCAACATGAGGCTGGACTCTCCAGTCGTCAGAAATCTTGTAATGGGCATGGACTCTGTTAAGGAATCCTCGAGCGATACCCGAAATCGCCCTACTATTACCAATGTCGGTAGCACCCAGACCGTTAGAAATTGCACCACCAACAGTGGGCTCTGCAGAAATCAGCAACACGTGCATACCGTGCACTTCTGCCGCGACTGCCGCAGCGACGCCCGATGGAGTGCCACCGTAAACAATTAGGTCGAAGGTTCTGGGCTGGGAATATGCTTTTGAATCGTGGTCTAGAGAAAGAAAGCTACCGAATGCCAGCACAAATAATAGAACCAGATATAGCGGAAGTTTTATTACCCGCAATGAACTATCCATTGCATTGCCAAACGATTCCCTCGATAACAATTTCTACTGTTAAGCACCCCATGTACTTCTGACGACTAACGGAAAACTCCGGTATGGCCGAGCGAGTAGCGACCTGGTTGTGGGTAGATGCACAAACCATGAGGGCTAGCCCCGACTCGAATCTTGGCGCGAAGTTTGCCAGTCAGTGTGCTTATGGCATAGACAACTCCGTCGTAGCGACCAGAGATCCAGAACATTTTTCCATCTGAACTTATCCCGCCCATATCTGGCGATCCCCCGCCTGGAATCCGCCATTTAGCGACCAGCTTGTTATCGCTAAAACGCAAAACTGACACTGTACCTTCACCTCGATTTGTAATGAGTAGTCGCTTGGAATCTCGCATGACATACAGTCCATGTGTACCAGCGCCAGTATGAATAAAGGTGAACTTTCCAAACTTCTTAGGGTCTGCACTCATCACCCAAATACCGTTTGATTTCATGTCAGCGATGTAGTAAGTCTTACCGTCCGGTGAAATTTTTACATCCTGTGGCATTGGCATTCCGCGGTTCCCATTGCGCATGACCTCGGTCATTGGAATGGGTGCTTGTTTCAGCACTTTCATGCCTAAGGTGTCAACCAACAGAACACTTCCACTGAACTCACATGAGACTACAAATGTTTTGCCACTGGCAGACCAGTCCGCATGATTGACTCCAGCACACGCGACAGGAACCGACTTCTGGACATGCATCGTGTGCGGATCGCGGAATACGAGTTCATGGTCAGCACTTGCCATAACAACAGCATGCTTTCCATCAGGCGTGAAATAAAGGTTGTATGGATCGTGCACTGGGACAGGTTTGCCAAAATGCCCATTGGCCGGATTTATCGGCGTAAGAGAGTTACCTAAATCATTGTTAACCCACAGCGTCTTGAGATCCCACGACGGTACAACATGCTGCGGTTCGTGCCCAACTGCCACTGTGCGCAGAACTTTAAAGGTCTTCGGGTCAATGACAGTCACACTGTTAGACATGGTGTTCGGTACATACACTCGTTCCGGAAAGTTTTTTACTACATCGCTTAATTGATTCGGCTTGTCCGCGGCGTAAATGTCGTGAGCATCTGTGACAGCAGGCATGCCTGGAATAGTGTGCGCAGATGCAAGTGGCTTGGCTGAAGAAACTGCAAATGAAGTCAACCCCATTGTGAGCAGCGCAGCGATGACAGTAGCTTGTGTGAATTTGCGGCGATTTTTCATGTTCAGCTACCTAATAGTTCTGTGATGGTTACAGGCTTAAGTTTCTTGATCGCAAGACCGTGCAAAATCGGTCCGAGTGCGCGTGTAGTCACCGCGTGCCCCAGATGCAGACTGACGATGTCACCTGGCTTCACCTGATTCAGCACTGCGCCGACGACGACATTCACTGCAGGATCAAGGTAGTCGAGCGAATCTAGGTTGTAGGTGATGCAGTTACGAAAACCTGTAGCGCCTGCAGCTCGTCGAACCGTCGAGTTTGAAGCCCGTGTCTGACTTGGTCGGAACCACTTGGGTTGGTGGCCGGTCACTTGTCGAATAATGGAACTGCATTGCTGTATTTCTCGGGTTGCCGCTTCTAGACCCATTTGAGTTATGTCCAGGTGATTCATGGTGTGGTTCCCGAGATCATGGCCATCTGCTAGAACTCGTTTTGCCCATTTCGGTTTTTCTTTAACCCAACTACCTACTGCCATGACAGTGATTCCGATTTTTGCTTCTTGTACTTGGTCGAGAATGCTCTTGGCGTAGCGATCGTCACCTGCACCATGGAATGTGAGTGCTACAGAATTCTTTGACTTCCCTACATGGCTTATGTCTGCCAGAGCGGACGCCGAATTATGAGTCTGTGCTTGTGCATCAAGACTGCTGAGGTCAATAAAGGCAGCAGAAGCTGCAGCTAATAATCCTGATTTGAGAACCGAACGACGATCTAGGGTCATGATGCGAGCCTAGACCGTTATGAGCATTGTCTGGGCAGCAAAACCCGCCGCAGACAGTTGCTTACAAAACGCTAACAAACCATTCATATAAACAAGTGGCGGGTCCTGCAATTTGCAAAACCCGCCACTTTATTTCGAACTCTTACTTGCCGTAACTGATCAAAATATTCACACGACGGTTTCGTGCTTGATGAGTTGTGCTAACCGGATTTACCGGTCCCGCAGCTACAAGTACGATACGAACCTTCACGCCCAATGAGCGAAGGAATGCAGCTGTAACCTGCGCGCGATGTTTCGCCAAGATTAGATTAGCCCGGCGAGACTGCGCAGAATGCAAGTTCGTCTGGGTGTAACCCGTAATCGTAATTGTCTTAGCCCCCGAAATGAATGGGACTAAGCCACGTAACGACTTCTTGGCATGGTCAGTCAACACATAGGAATCGTAGCCAAACAAGAATCCACTGATTCTTGCCGATGACAGCGACTTGATCGGCTTCTTAGATTTAACGAGCAAGTGACACTTGTCATCAAGGGCTAAGTATTGAGTTGAAGAAACTT
>JBAXKB010000052.1:0-7062 GCA_037137575.1 Actinomycetes bacterium | reverse complement strand
GTTGTCATCAGGCAACCGGGCCAGAGAATCTGGCGGGAGTGTTAAACCTACTCCTGAGCACTGACATTTCTGCGTGCCGGAACAATGTGGCGTTTCGCCTTCAGCGAACCAAACTCTGTTGTGTCCAGTTAGGTTCGAAAAGGACAGCTTTACCCGAAGTCTTGAGATTCTGGTTCTGTGTCCCGGAACTTCTTGCGCAGATCTGACTTAATTCGCCCAATTACCTGCGCCACAGATTGGGCGGATGAGTATCCGTAGATTTTAGCCAAATCTATTCCAGGCATACCCTCAAGGTAATCAATAAACATCTCTCGCTTTTCTGAAGGAACCTCGGCCAAGATCCTGCAAAATAGGTCATTCTCGGCAATCTCAATGGCAATGTCACGTGGCTTAAACACTGCGGCTGGGTTTCCAAATAGGTCCCGAACGCCACGCCAGCGGAAGTCGCCAGAATCAGGCAGAGATTCTTTAATTTCAAATCTGCTTTCCTGCTTTCGAACGTTGTCAATGATGATGTTCTTAATCATGGTGCGCACATAGGCCCGCCAACTTCGAATTTGCAGGTCGCGTTCGAAAAGTCGTTTAACGACGGTTTGGGCAATATCCTGCGCATCCTGCGGCTGGTTCACTGAATAACGCGCTTCTGTCAGGGCGTAGGTATAGATATCTTCCCAACTCGGCAATTCAGTCTCTGCTGGCTCTGAACCTGCATCAAAGTCACTGTTGTCAAAAGAACTCATAGGCAAACATTAGCCAGTATTTGCTGAGTCAAGCTAGAAATCCCTGATTATCGGGCAAATATTCATCCCGGTTTCATTGTTGAAGTTTTGGGCTGGCTTACGTCTATAGCTACGTGGGGAAAATTTCCACCACGGAAAAGGAGAAACATGACCGAATCAATCAGCCAGCAAGTCACCCCAGATGTGGTGATTGTGCATAGCCCAGAGTACGAAAACTGGGTGTTTAACCCATCGCACCCAACCCAAGGCCGCCGTTTCATCAACGGTTACAACCAAGTGCTGGCCGCCCTTAGCAATGCCGAGGTTGAAACAGTGGAACCGCGCCTTGCAATTCGGGAGGAATTGGCGCTGGTACATACGCAGGAATACATCAGCGAGGTGCTCGATCAGCATTCATGCGAAGAGTGGGATGGCAAACGACCAGATCTTTCCACGCTAGCTAGTACCTTTGTCGGTGGCACTTTAACTGCGCTCGAAGCTCTGCTTGACGGGGTAACTGCGACGGCAGTTCATTTGCCAGGCGCTAAGCATCACGCGCAGGCTGATACGTCTTCAGGGTTCTGCGTATTTGCTGACTTTTCCATTGCGGCCAAGATTGCTGTTGCTCGCGGCTACAAGGTGGCAATTTTCGACTACGACGCACACCATGGCGACGGCACTGAAAACCTTTGTGCGCACGACCCGAACATCTTGACCTACTCAGTGCACGAACAAGGCATTTTCCCTGGCACCGGAAACAGTAGCGACCCAGCTCGCCATGTTTATAACCGCCCGCTGAATGTTGCTGAAATCGATGCGGAATTCGAAGATGGACAATTCAATTTCCGTCATGATGAAGCACTCATAATGGCCGCATTGGAGTTCGCGGGGTTAGCGTCAGAGTTTGGCGCGGACATCATTTTCATCGCGGCAGGCGCAGATGGCCACCACGAAGATCCGTTAAGTCACCTGCAATACCACAGCGAATTACTCATTAAAGTTTTCGGCGGGATCTTTAGCAATGAATCAATGGCTGCCCTTCCACTGCTTATCGGTGGTGCTGGCGGATATCGCCCGGACGATGCAACTCCACAAATGTGGGCCGAGGCTGTTAGCAGAGCTGTTGAATGTCGATCCGGTTTGCTTACGGCTGCAATGCACGCTCGCGAGGCGCGTGATCGCTTTTAACAACACGCCGAAACTCGCATGGAATAAAAGTTCAAGCGACTCTGTTATGCGTGTGATTGCGAACAAAATTGGCTGTGATTATTTTGTATCCAATTTGAGCTTGGTGTGGGCTTGCACCGAGAACAAAAGGGGAGTAGAAATGTATTCCTATCCAACTTAGAACATCTGTTCGAACCAGATTTAACACCTCGAGAAGGAGACACAAACCATGGAAAACCTGTATAAATCAAGGAATATTTTGTGTCGAGCTAGGCTGGCGATCGCCTCATAGCCTGCAACTTTTCCAATAAGCGCAACGTGAACTGAAACTGAGTAAGACCCCAAAAATTTATAGATGAAACTACAGATAGGACGAGAAAATGCAGTCAGAACATAGTGAATTATTAGCCGAAATTGCAGCCATGAAGTGGCCAACTTTCCTCTCAGATGGGGACTGCGTAGGCACGCCAGACCCGAAGGTATTTGACGATGAAGATCACAAGAAAACCGTCCTTGCTAAAAAGATTTGCCGTGACTGTCCGGTGAAGCAGAAGTGCGCTCAGTGGGGAATCGAAAATGAAGATTCAGGTATCTGGGGTGGCATGGATGGCAAGGATCGGGCAAAGGCGCGGCGTGGCAAACGCAAATTTATTTCGATGGAAAAGCGTCGTGAAAATTTGGAATGGATGCAAGACATCTGGAGCGATAAACCAGCTGCTGATTTAGCAATCAAGTACGGCAAAACTGAGCGCACGATTTACCGGTGGCGAGATAAAGAGCGTAAGCGTGTTCAAAATCTTGGTTGGTCTCCATTTCGACCTAACTAAGTTGGTCGAAATCCCACTCCGAAAGACTTAGCTTCAGCTTCTTTCGAATCCGGGAAAGTGTTTGGGTTACCGTTGCAGCACTTGCGTAACCGAGTACATCGGCAATTTCTTGATGACTTAGTCCTTCATACGAGGCCAGCAATAGTTCCCATTCTTTGTCCGATACTTGGTCGCGCATTTCTCTCACTGCAGCCCGTAAGAACACCAGCTCACTTGTTCGTCTTGATGCCATCAGGTCGCTAACAAGCGACTCAAAATCAATGTTTGCATCGCTGGTCTCTTCGGCGTTAATCGGGGATGGAAGTTGCACCCGATCAGCTTCGAACTTTTGGCGTGATCTATCGATGATGATGTTTCGAACTACGGTCGAGATCCAGCCTTTAGGGCCGTCTGGCCAGTCACTCCTAGCAGAGAGTCGAGCAAAAGCTTCAGCTACAGCATCTTCGGCCCAGTCAACATTTCTCGTTTGTTGCCTGGCCCTCTTACGCGCGTAATCCATCAACTCTTTGATTTCGAGTGAATTAGGCATGTGTGGGGGTCTTGGTGCGCTCATGGCAGTAATTGTTGCACTGACAGGTGACAAATCCCATGAAAAATGGGGAATTTCAGCCGAGCAAAAAGTTTTTCAAATTAGTTGTTGATGTTTGGGGGTTCTCATTCGTCTAAGTAAGTAGAGACCTTAGAAAGGGGAATCAAATGAACGAAGAATCATCAGAAAACTTAATCGCACCACGTTGGCATGAGGAGTCGGCTTATCCGAGCGAGCTCTACTCAGAAATTCTGTCTGGGCTTTACATGGGCGGAACCGCAGATGACGACACCGTTGACTTCGCTGTGTATGCACCAGGTCTTGACTACTGTGCGCCTTTTGATGCTGCAGTAACGCTTTACGCATGGGCCAATCCATTCAGCTGGGGCGTTGAAGAGTTACGTTACGGATTTGGTGACGGCAACATGTTCGACGTGGATATCGATCGGGTACTTCGGATTGCAAAGTGGGCCCTCGATCGCTGGTCGGAAGGCGAGCGCGTATTAATTCGCTGCCAGGCCGGCCTAAATCGTTCGGGCTTGATTACTGCGCTCACCTTGATGATGGCCGGGTACGAGGCTGATGAAGCCATCGACATGATTCGTGAGCGTCGTTCGCAACATGCACTTTTCAATAATCACTTCGTTAGTTGGTTACGTGAAGAGGCGCCGGCTCATATCGAGCGGTTAAGTAGCCGATCGGCTGCTTAACCGATAGACCAAACAATTAACAACTATTCGCAAGACCAAACCAACTACAGAAAAGGAGAAAAATGACAGGAAAAAGTGAAGGCCTTGGCACCTACGCGGAGTTGATGCCAAAGGAAGTTTGGACAGAGGTTTATCCGAATCTCTGGATGGGCGGCACTGATGATGATGACACCATCGGTCGCTCAGAATTACTTGAACCACGAATAACCAAGCAAAACTTCGACACGGTCGTGAGTCTGCACGCATGGAGTAATCCGGTGGATTGGTTTGTCCGAGAAATTCGGCAACCATTTCAAGATGGCGAAGTCAGTGAGTTCAACGAAGAAGACCTTAACTTCTTGGTGCGACTTATTTGCTATGAATTGGAGCTTGGCAAAAATGTTCTAGTTCGCTGTCTATCGGGGCTTAATCGCTCGGGACTTCTTGTGGCGATGGTTTTAATGAATTACGGCTATTGCGCCAAAGAAACTATTGATCACCTTCGCAAAACCAGAAGCTCCTTGGTGTTGTGTAACAAAGATTACGTCGACTGGCTGTTGGCTAAAGATTCAAAATTAGTAACTGAAAGTGGGACGAAAAGTGATTCTTAATCCTGACAATTACATAAAGTCATCGGTAGAGACCATGCGGGCCGAGAGCATTCGGCTTGTGCGTACTGTGCTGTCTCTGAGGTCTTTGCGGCGATACATCATTGCGGGCTTACCAACAGATCCTTCGGCTCGATGACCAGTTGCCTTCAAGTTCGGCAACATCTCTCGGCGGAATGTGTCTGGTGCGATTTCAGTATCTTGAATTGCTTCGTGAACTTCTCGTAGCTGCGAGAGGGTGAACTCGTCCGGAAGAATGAGTCCTGGATCGGGCAGTAGTGAATAGCGACGACGAAGTTCTTTGACGGCCTCACGCAAAATCTGACGTTGTTCGTAAGGTAGGTCTGTTTGATTACTTGGAAAGTGGTAACCGCCATCGGTAACCAAGATTGCGGCAACATCGGCACTCACAAGCGCCCGCTCGGCTACTTGCGCAGGCACAGTTGCGATGTGAGCAACCGAGAGTACCCAACCGCGCGGATCGCGATCTGGTTCATCGAATACCCGAAGTTGATAAAGTTCAATTTCATCGATACCAAGTTTGAAACTAACGGCATCGTATGCGGTTTTATCCAAAGTTTCATGTTCCCGAAGCATGCGACCCGGTAAAGCCCAGGTGCCTTCTTCGTGGCCCGGGCCTCTGCGCGTAGCAAGGGCTACCAAACTTGGTCGGCCTTCAAAATCGATTACTGAAAGTACAGCTACATCGGCTGCCACGCTGGGGCGAGGGAATTGAGTGAGGTCCGATTCTAGATCGGGTTGAATCCAATTGGGACTCAGTTTGGGTAGGTGTTTTTCAAGTGGAAGATGACGCAAAAAATTTCTAATTGGGGAGTCAAAAGTGACAGTTTTCATCTCGATCTCAGTGTCGATTTGGAACGAACTGTCATCAAAGTCTGACTCTGGAAAGTCCTTATTTTCAGGCATATTCATAGATTAACTCATTTCTGCGTAAACGTGTGCTACAATTAACGCAACATTGCGCTAATTACTCGAAAGGTTGGTAAAGATGCCTGCATTAGCAAATAGGTTCCATGTTGGAGCCGGAACACACATTGGTCCGATTACCGTTTTCCCCGTTTGGTCTGAAGGTCGTACCGATGAGCAATACATAACTTCGGCCCCCGCTGGGTTGGAAATCAATGAACTTGAATCTGCAAGTGTTGGAACGTTAACCGTGACCAATCAGTCAGACAAGACAGTTCTCATTCCTGAAGGCACCATTTTGTATGGCGGGCTACAAACCCGAGTCCTAACTGCCGATGTGCTACTAGGTGCCGGTAGGCAAGATCATCTTGAAGTTCGCTGTGTAGAGCAGGGGCGATGGGGAAGTAAAGTGCCAACAGCATTCGCTGGTCGTGCCCCCATCACAGTTGTCGGCGCGTTGCGCGGGCTACGTCGCGGCACTCGCACGCGCGATCGTGCGAATCAGCAAGATGTTTGGCAGCGAGTTAACTTCTACGAAAAGACCTACGGGTCTCGTATGTCTTCGTCTTTAGAAAGCATTAAGAACTTGCGCACAGACGACATGATGGTTGTCAATGATCATTTCGAAACTGCTCGCATTCGTACCAATGCACAGTTAGCAGATGGGGTGAAGCGTGAGTTGCAGCAACTGGCAATTAATCCATTGCCGGGACAAAACGGCGTGATGATCGGTTTATCCGGGCAGCCAGTGTTGCTAGAAATCTTCAGTGACGAGCTTGCCTTCCGCGAACAGCTGAGCGCAATTTTGGATGCCGTAGCAATTGACGCTCCACACGCAACAGGCGAGAACACTCCAGGCCGTCGAGCTGTTCGATTCGCAGACTTCATTATGGATCAGCCGCTAATTGAATCAGACATTGCGCCTAACCTGTTCACTGGTTCAAGTGATCGCCTCGACATGCGCAGTTTGCTCGGGGCAAGCCAGCGCGGCCTATTGCACACCGCTGTAGTTAATGCCCGACACGAATTGGTGTTAGCCGCATAAGCAAACTCTGAAGCGTCGCCTGTATTTCCTGTGCCGGCAACGCTTCAGTTTCTTTGTAATTTTGTATCCAATTTCTTGAAACTTTAGTGAGGTATTTATGTGGGTTTTTACTCAAAATGGTTTTCTTTCAGCGGTTCGGACATCAACGGGTTCTGGCGATTTTAAAGTAAGAGCGCGTGATCTAGAGTCGTTGCGTGATCTTGCAGTTTTCGCTGAAGCGGAAATTATTGCTACTCCCTTAGCGGATTACCCGTATCGCGTTATCGTCAGTGAGCTAGTGCTCGGGGGTTTTCTCCTGAACGAAATCGCAGCAGCCGATTACACGAATTACAAGAGCAGAGCGTCTGTTACCCGTGGCACAAAATTCGCGCATGCTTGCAGTTCGGTGTGGTCTACCATGCATGAAATTGAAGATGAGCAAGCGAGAAGTATCTAAACGAGTTCTTCATCCTGCTCATCATCCACCGATTCCGGTAGCACCGGGTTGTAACTATTTGATTCAAGTTTTTCAAGCACCGATTCCGGTAAATACTGGGCCAGCGTGCTGCGGT
>JBAXKB010000051.1:0-7357 GCA_037137575.1 Actinomycetes bacterium | reverse complement strand
CTTTGTAACCATGCATCTACCGTACCCAGCCATTGACTAAGCCTCATCTCCGGGAAATCCAAAAATTAGCCAAATTCGGTTCGGATCGTGTTTATTTTCCCGAAAACCGCAAGAATTACAAGTGTGAACATTCTCCTTGTTGAAGACGACCCATCTGTTGCTGCCAGCGTTATAGATGGATTGGAGTATGAAGGTTTTGCGGTAAAGCACGTTTCTACAGGTGCTGATGCAATAACCGAGGCAAAAACTGAGTCAGCGGAATTGATACTGCTCGATCTTGGGCTTCCCGACATTGATGGGCACCAGGTATGCCGGGCTATCCGTGCAGAGGTTGCCACCCCAATCATCATCTTGAGTGCTCGCAGTGAAGAAGTTGACCGAGTTCTTGCGCTCGAATTTGGCGCGGATGACTACCTAGTAAAGCCGTTTGGTATGCGTGAGTTAGTAGCTCGCATCCGAGCAGTCAGTCGACGAAGTGTTGCACCCGATCGTGATCTACCTTTAGTCAATCAAACAATCGGACCACTTTCTATCGATCGACGTAGCCAGCGAGTTTTTGTTAGTTCCAAGGAGGTTTCATTAACTCCTAAAGAATTCGACTTACTTCAATACCTAGCTGCCGATCCTGGCGCTGTCTATCGACGCAATGACATTATGCGTGAAGTTTGGGATACCGATTGGTATCAAACCACAAAGACAGTAGACGCACACATCGCATCACTACGGAAAAAATTACATCATCCCGATTGGATTGAAGCTGTGCGCGGAGTTGGATTTAGATTGTCAGTGCCGAGCTCGTGAAATGGCGAATGTTGGGCGCTCTGCTTGGATTAACAATTGTTGTACTTCTTGTTCATGATATCCCATTGGCTTCCTACCTAAAAAGCGTTGAAAATGATCGGATTATTACAAGTCTTGAGCGCGATGGTTTTGTACTTGTAGGCAGTGCACATGAAGCGGTCGAAGAGCCAAACAAAACCAACCGAGCCGATTTGGACAGAGTTCTGAACAATTACCGAGCGAAAAACAAAGCGGTAGTTATTGTTACAAATAATTCCGGAATTGTGGTCGCATCAACTGATACATCCATAGCCGTAGGCGAAGACTTCAGCACTCGACTGGAAATTTCAAAGGCACTATCTGGCAAGGTCGCCACTGGAAGGCGTTTTTCAAACACATTGAATTATCAGCTCTTATACATAGCTGTGCCAATGATAAAAGGTAAAACAATTTATGGCTCCGTTCGCATTACTTTCCCTGCAACTGTGGTCGATTCCATTGTGAATTCCCGATTACGCGGGCTTGCGATTGTGGCTGGTTTAACTCTCTTGCTAGCAATTATTATTGCGTTACTTTTAGCAACAAGCATCACGCGCCGCTTAGACAAATTGCGAAAGGTTACTGAAGAATTCGCTACCGGTAATCACGAAGTACGCGCTGACAACGAATCCGGTGCCTCAGAGATTCGCTCACTTGGGGCGAGTTTTAACAACATGGCTGACCAACTAACTAACCTCATAAATGTGCAACGCTCATTCGCTGGCGACGCATCACATCAATTGCGTACACCTTTGACCGCACTGCAATTACGACTTGAGCATGCCAGCGAATTGATTGAGTCAGATCCTGCTGCTGCAACTACGCGACTCGATGCGGCCTTAGTTGAAACGCAACGATTGCGCGACATTGTTGAAGGACTACTTGTTCTGAGTCGGGCCGAAAGCCAAGCCATAGTTACGCCTACTTCTATCGAAGTTAGTCAGATCGTGCAGGAACGACTAACTCACTGGGAGGCACTCGCAGCAGAATCAAATGTAAAGCTGTTAGCTGCTAGCACTTCTTACTCGCAGATACTTGCAATACCAGGCGTTGTTGAACAGGTAATTGATAACTACATCGATAACGCATTACACGTCTGCCCACCCGGATCCACGATTACCTTGAGTGTGGTAACTGCGGATGGGCATACCACCATCCACGTCACTGATGATGGTCCCGGACTGCCTGAATTGGATTTAGTTCGCGCCTTTAACCGTTTTTGGCGTGGACAAAGTGATGCACATGGCAGTGGGCTAGGACTAGCAATTGTTGAGCGACTTGTGCAGGCCTGTGGAGGAACTGCCGAACTTAAAAATGTTGCGCCACATGGAATAGATGCGCAAGCAACTTTCAAAAATGCCTAAGCCGGTTCAGCCCCTCGGTCGCCTGATGGTGGTTGCTTAATCTGACATAATCGCTCAAGCCAAACTGCGGTGCCCGTTAGGACAAATGCAGCCACTGCTACAAGCGAGACAGTCAAAATCCGCACGTTTACATCTGGTGTCCGGGTTAGTTGTAGATTTGCGGCCAGTATCCCAACATAGGATCCACAGACTAAAGCACCAGCACGAGAAGCCGCCATAGCAAGTGCCACTGTCCGCGCAGCAACAAGTGGGTGCATGCGCTTACCGGCAGTATCGCCTTGCAATCGCTTACGTGCGAGCAATGTCCAGATTAAAAGCGTGAGCGCAAGCAGCCACATAGTTACCGCGTTGAGTTTTGGAACTGGCAGTTGCACAAGAAACCAATGTGGCCAGATTCGCGCTAGCGACCAGCCCAGCGTGCCGGTAAAAAATCCTAATCGAATCAGAAAACTGATACGAGTTCGTTCCAGCTTCACATCTGCCACCCTACGAGGTTAAGGTCAGCGCACTTTGTGACTTTTTGATTTTCGACTTCTGCTAGTAATTCAGATACAGGCCTAGTTCCACCAAGTTTCCACGCTGGCGCAATCTCAAAAAGTGGCACCAAGACAAATGCGCGTTCATGGGCCCGCGGGTGGGGCACGGTTAATTCCGCAGTTGCGTGAGAAAAGCCGACAACATCAATTACATCGATGTCTAAAGTTCGCGGTCCCCAACGCACATCCCTAACTCGATGTGCCAAATCTTCAACAGCTAAAGCTGACCGTAAAAGTGCTTCGGGATCTAGTTCGGTCTCAACAATTACCGCCACATTTAGGTATGGGTCCTGCTCCACCCCACCTACGGGATCAGTTTCATAGACTGCTGAACAAGCAAGAATGTGACACTTACGCTTGGCTAGTTCGTCGAGCGCAAATTGGAGATTGGTGAACCTATCACCAAGATTTGAGCCAATAGATAAGGCGGCCTGAATCAAGGCAATCTCCGCGTGACAGACACATTGTCGAACTGTACTTCGATTGGCGCGTGCGGCTTGTGTACGCTCACTTCTACTGAAATTACGTTTGCCATTTTTAGGATGCCTTGGGCAATGGAATCTGCGAGTGTCTCAATTAAATTAACCGCTGGTCCAGTAATTTCCGCAAAAACTAAGTCAGCAATCAGTGCATAATTTATCGTCGCAGCCAAATCGTCAGTTTTTGCTGCCATTGAAAAATCGGTTTCTACGACAACATCCACGATGAACTCTTGACCGTCACTTCGTTCATGATCTAAAACTCCGTGGTACCCAAAACCACGTAAACCTTTCAGGGTAATTAGATCAGTCATTCTTGCTCCTTTAGTTTTTCAACCACTGCAATTGCGTCTCGTGCCGCTAATACGTCATGCACCCGCACTGCCCAAACTCTTTGACTTGCAAGCAAGGTTGTGATGGCTGTGGTGGCGGCTTCGCGAGCAGCAACATCTCGCAGATGGCCATCATCTGCAAGTAATTCCCCAAGGAAGCGTTTGCGTGAAGCACCAACGAGTAACGGTAATCCTAGTTCTGCGAACTGCGCAATGTGTTTGAGAATTGGCCAGTTCTGCTCTGGAGTTTTTGCAAAACCTAATCCTGGGTCGAGCACAATGCGCTGTGCTGAAATCCCGGCCGCAGTTGCTTTGGCTAACTGCATCGCTAACTCAACTTTGACTTCATTAACAATGTCAACATAGTTTGTTTGTTCACTCATCTGTGCAGAGTGTCCACGCCAATGCATCATGACATAAGGCACTTGCTGCGCGGCAACTACTGCAAACATTTCCGGATCTGCTTGTCCGCCGCTGACGTCATTAATCATGCTGGCACCCACAGCAATCGCCTGTTTTGCTACTTCGGCACGCATCGTGTCCACACTAACTACAACTGAATTAGCCACTAGCTGTTCTACAACCGGAATTACTCGATTCAGTTCTTCCTCAAGTGTTACCCGCTGCGCACCTGGGCGGGTTGATTCACCGCCAACATCAACGATGTCTGACCCACTTCTAGCCAACTTGAGCCCATGATTAATCGCACTGGTTGTAGTATCGAATTTTCCACCATCACTGAACGAATCAGGCGTTACGTTAACGACGCCGACCACCAATGTTCGCGATAAATCAGTTAGATGTGTCGGTAGCCCATACGGATGTGACATGGCACTATTTTCCGTTTATGAGTGACATTGCTTCGCTACGAGTAGCCGCGTCGCGCAATTGTCCACGAACGGCTGAAGTTACTGTGGTTGCTCCCGGCTTACGGATACCACGCATAGACATGCACAGATGTTCGCACTCGATAACAACGATTACGCCAGCTGGTTTCAGAATTCGCACCATCGCATCAGCAATCGAAGTGGTGAGTCTTTCTTGGACCTGTGGACGTCGGGCGAATAGATCAACTAAGCGCGCAATTTTTGAAAGTCCGGTGATGTGACCATCTTCACCTGGAATGTAGCCAACGTGGGCCACGCCGTGGAACGGAACCAAGTGATGTTCACAAACTGAATACACTTCGATGTCTTTTACGACAACGAGCTCCTCATGGCCGATTGCAAATGTAGTTGTTAAGACATCTTCAGCGCGTTTATGAAGGCCTTCGAAAATCTCAGCGTAGGACCGAGCGACTCGAGCTGGAGTCTGGGCCAGGCCTTCACGATCTGGATTTTCACCAATTGCTAGCAGCAATTCACGAACTGCTGCTTCCACCCGAGCCGAATCAAACGGCGCAATTGCCGGTGGTTCGCTCAAGCGCTCAATCGGGTCTAAACTCACGCGTCACCCTCAGCCGACTTCGCCTTAACTACTTCAACCGGAGGTTGGCTGCTCGGAACTCTGCGCGCAGAACCTGTCCAGGCTGGACGCTCTGGCTTTCGATTTAGTGGAGCGAAAATGCGTTCAATCTCCTCGCGGTTGAGCGTTTCCTTCTCCAGAAGTTCGACAACTAGCGCATCTAAAACTTCACGATTTTCTTGCAGAATTTCGAAAGCCTCGTGGTGCGCAATGTCAATGAAGCTGCGAACTTCTTCATCAATCGCACCAGCAATGTCTTCAGAGTAGTCACGAGTGTGACCCATGTCGCGACCCATGAATACTTCACCTGTGTCATTGCCGTATCGAACTGCGCCGAGGCGCTCACTCATGCCAAACTGCATAACCATCTTGCGGGCGACTGCAGTTGCTTTTTCGATGTCGTTGCTTGCACCTGTGGTTGGGTCATGGAAAATCATTTCTTCTGCAGCGCGGCCACCGAGCATGTAGGCCAACTGATCTAACATCTCGCTGCGAGTCGTTGAATATTTATCTTCTTCAGGCAACACCATGGTGTAACCAAGTGCGCGCCCACGAGGCATGATTGTAATTTTGTGAACTGGATCTGTATGTGGCAGCGCCGCAGCAACTAGTGCATGTCCGCCTTCATGGTAAGCAGTTATCAAGCGCTCTTGATCTTTCATAATGCGTGTGCGCTTCTGTGGTCCGCCAATTACGCGATCAATTGCTTCGTCCAAAATTGCATCTGTAATTACCAGTTGGTCCATACGAGCAGTTAACAATGCGGCTTCATTGAGGACATTTGCAAGGTCCGCGCCAGTGAAACCTGGGGTACGTCGCGCTATCGCCACAAGGTCTACTTCTGGAGCAAGGGGCTTGCCCTTTGCGTGCACTGTCAGAATGTCGCGACGACCAATTAGGTCAGGAAGATCAACACCAATCTGTCGATCAAAACGACCGGGGCGAAGTAGTGCCGGATCTAAAACATCTGGACGGTTAGTCGCTGCGATGAGAATAACGCCAGAGTTAGCATCGAAGCCGTCCATTTCGACAAGCATCTGATTAAGTGTTTGCTCGCGCTCGTCATTGCCGCCACCAAGTCCGGCGCCGCGCTGGCGACCAACAGCATCGATTTCATCAATGAAGATAATCGCTGGCGCACTTTCTTTAGCCTGACTGAAAAGATCACGAACTCGACTTGCGCCAACACCAACAAACATTTCAACAAAGTCAGAGCCAGAGATGGAGAAGAACGGAACTCCAGCTTCACCAGCAACTGCGCGGGCAAGCAGAGTCTTACCGGTTCCAGGCGGGCCGTAAAGTAAAACGCCTTTTGGAATTTTGGCGCCAACCGATAAAAACTTTGTTGGTTCCGCCAAGAACTCTTTTATCTCGACTAACTCTTCAACGGCTTCATCAGCACCAGCGACATCAGCAAATGTTGTCTGTGGCATATCTTTATTCACAAGTTTGGCTTTAGATTTTGCGAACTGCATTACCCGTCCGCCACCTTGCATCTGTCCGATGAAAAAGAACAGTAGGACCATAATCAAAATCAACGGGATGATTGAGACTGCCAAACTGACCCAGAATGACTCGTGCGGCACCACAACGTTGTAACCACCCGGAAGACCCTTTTTATCAACTTGGGCGCGCAGTAGATTAACTAGGTCTGTGCCCTGACCTTGGATGAAGCTAGAAATCTCTTTTGAACCATCGGTCAAGGTAAGAGTTATTGTCTGATCTTTATCAACCAGCACTGCCGATTTGGCGCGACTATGAGTAATGTCGGAAATAATTTTTGAAGTATCAACCTTTGTGATGTTATCTGATGTCGAAAGTGCATTACTTCCGATCATTAGCGCTGTTAGCGCAACAAAAATCCAGACAAATGGTGAGCGCAGTAGATTCTTAATTTTCATCGTTTTTGTATAGTCCTCAAAGGTCGTGAATCTTTACGGTACTACTGATATGGGTCATTGCGCTAAGTGAGTGCATAGGTTCTGCCAAGAGGGGAACAAGCCACGGCGGCTCTGAATCGGCCAATCGCAGGTTTTAGCCAAATATCTGCTTATTCTATAAGGGTGATTTTCAAATCTGTCTTAGATTCTCGGCCCTATGCGCAGCCTGAGTTAACGGGCGAACAATGGGGCGAATTAGCACCAAGGCAGATCCGTCTTGATGAGTTATCAACAATCAAAAACACTCTTGACTTACACGAACTTCTTGCAAGTGATTCCACTTATTTCGGTGACCTTTTCGCTCGAGTTGTTCGCTATCAAGGTCAGTTGTATCTAGAGACCGGTTTACACCGAGCTGTACGTGCGGCTTTGCAAGGTCGAACATCAATTCATGCTCGGATTCACGAAATCAAGGATTAGAGC
>JBAXKB010000050.1:0-7800 GCA_037137575.1 Actinomycetes bacterium | reverse complement strand
TGTTGCTATTTCGCGATTCACCCCAGCTGAACTTGCTGAAGTGATTGGGCCAGGCACACCCCACACTTGCCGACCAATCGCATTGGCCCAATTTGAAGTTGATAGAGCGCCAGAGCGAAGCGCGGCTTCAACCACAACTGTTTGGCTAGCCAGCGCCGCAATAAGTCGGTTGCGAATCAAGAAATACTGTTTTCGAGCCAGTGTGCCAGGTGGAACTTCACTTACAACAGCGCCAGAAAGTGCAATGCGATCAAGTAATCCTTGATGTGCGGCGGGATACGACACATCAGCACCACACGCAAGAACCGCAATCGTTGTGCCACCGGCTGCTAGTGCGCCTCGATGCGCTGCTGCGTCAACGCCAAACGCTGCGCCTGAGACAACGCACCGCTCGTAGTCGCCAGCCAGAGTTCCTAATTCAGATGCAATGCGCGAGCCATATGAAGTTGCTGCTCGGGCGCCCACAACCGCTAAGGAATCTGTGGAAATTTCTGCAAGGTTTTGTTCACCCCGGACCCACAAACCAACTGGAGTTTGCAGATCGAGATCATCTAACTGATTCGGCCACTCTGGATCAGTTGGAATTATGAATCGGGAGCCGGATGATTTAGCGCGATCGAGTACCACTTGCGCACTAGCTACTGCCTCGTCAATGCGCTGACAAATTGGTTTTGGACCGGCACCCGTTTGCCATCGCCTGATTGCATCGGCAACACCGTACTCCCCGATTGCTAGCCCAATGCGCTCGTCACCTGGAAGTAGCAGCGAACTTATGACTACCCGACCAAGACGCTCGGCATCTGTTACTGCCATAGGCCAGCTCCATCTCGCAAGTGAAGTGCCAGTTCCACATCTTGCGCCGTTGGCTGGCCATGGTGATTGATATCAGCAATCGTCCAGGCGAGTTTGAAAATTCGATCGATTCCTCGTGCTGATAGCCCACCACAAGTTCGGCGAAGCATTCGCATTGCCTCTAATGAGATCGGGAAATGCTTTCGCATGATCGGCCCAGGGACCTCGGCGTTACACAGCCATGGCTGCCCCGCATACCGGTTCAGTGCAACTTCGCGAGCCTGCAAAACCCGACTTGCTACAACAGCGCTATTTTCAGGTTCAAGCTCTGGATCGAAATCGGCCATAGTTGGTTTGGCTAGCGCTACCCGCACATCAACTCGGTCAAGAAGTGGGCCAGATAAGCGCGAAAAATATTTGCGGCGAGTTTGTGGTGTGCAACTGCATTGATCGCCAGAATCGACAAACATTCCACACGGGCACGGATTTGCCGCCAAAACCAGCTGAAAGCGCGCTGGCAATCTGCTGGTGAATCCTGAACGCGAAATTACTACCTCGCCAGATTCAAGTGGTACCCGCAGCGCGTCAAGCACCACCCGATGAAATTCGGCCGCCTCGTCCAAACACAAAACTCCCCCATGGGCCAACGTGACCATACCAACGCGTACATGACTTGTTCCCCCACCAATGAGCGAAGTGGCTGTGGCGCTGTGGTGCGGGGCTTGAAATGGCGCCTCACGAATTAAACCTTGTCCTGGTTTTAGCAGCCCTGCAATGGAATGAATGCCGGTTACCGTAACCGCTAAGTCATCTGGTAATTCTGGTAGCAAACTCGGAAGGCGCGAGGCAAGCATGGTTTTGCCAACGCCCGGACTGCCAACCATTGCCAAGTGATGCCCACCAGCTGCAGCGAGTTCAAGCGCCAATCGGGCATCAGGTTGACCGCGAACATCACTTAAATCTGAACTGCTTGGCGAAACAAAACTTTGTGGGCCCACTTCTGGAACAGCAAAAGATTCACCTCTAAAAAATGCCACCGCATCATTTAGCGAACTAACGCCGATAACTTTTATGCCCGGAACGAGTTCGGCTTCAGCCACTTGAGTATGCGGCAGGAGAAGTATTTCAATGCCAGCATTTCGGGCAGCAAGCGCGGCCACCAACGCGCCACGTACCTCATTAACTGTTCCGTCCAGGGACAGCTCGCCGATCGCCGCAACATCGAGTCGCTCTGGAATTTGCTGATGCGCAGCAAGAAGGGCTAAGGCGATACCCAAATCAAGCATGGCTCCACGTTTATGAACCGATGCTGGGGAGAGGCCAATAGTTATTCGGCGTTCACCGGGCCACGCTAGCTTTGAATTTTGAATTGCGGCGCGAACCCGGTCGCGAGATTCGCCAACTGCGGTATCAGCAAGGCCCACCAAAGTTAAACCTGGCAAACCCTGACTCAAATACGCCTCGATGGTTACTACCAGCCCACTTACACCAGTGATTATTGCGCCGTGCGCTTTGGCAAGGCTCATGTTTGGATACCTTGCACGTGATCAATAATTGGCACTGCTCGCCCGCTTGCAATGATTCCGATTACATCAAAGCGAATCTGTTTATGAGCAACTCGATTTTGCGAGAGCCAAGACAAGGCAGCGATCCTAAGGTGCATTAACTTCTGCGCAGTTACCGCTTCAATTGGCAGTCCATGACGAGTAGAGCGCCGAGTTTTGACTTCACAAAAAACTAAAGTGGAATCTACCCACGCAACAATGTCGAGCTCAACACGATTTGCCCGCCAATTGCGAGCCAAAATTTCATAACCCTGACCTTGCAAAAATTCACAAGCTAATTGCTCGCCAAAATTACCAAGCTGCTTCGCTGCAATCGTCATTGCCTAATCGTGCAAACAAATCGCAGGCACTGCCAGCAAGCTTGAGATCCTGTTGAAAACTATGCCTGTGTGAATTGTGTAGGAAAAAAGTAAGGCCCACCAAAACCTGATGGGCCTTACTGAATCTAACTAGCCTTTAGTCGTCGCGACCTATGCTATTTCCATCCTTGTGATCTTCTGAATCTGAAGAATCATCATCTTTATCGCTTCGATCTAGGTGCTTGGTATCCTTGCCGCCACTACCTTTGATGTGGTCTGAACCTTCGTTGCCATCAAGGGCATCGTCGCCTTCGCCACCATCAATAGAATCGTTGCCTGCGCCACCGTTAATTGTGTCGTTTCCAGCGTTTCCGCTCAAAGTATCGTTTCCAGCATTTCCGTTAAGGACGTCGTTGCTATCGCTACCTGAAATGTTGTCTGCACCGTCATTGCCATTGAGCAAGTCAGCACCAAGTCCGCCATTTTCAGTGTCGTTACCAGCGCCACCATTGACAGTGTCATCACCAGCATCGCCAGTTAAGTTGTCATTTCCAAGTCCGCCGTCGATTGCATCTTTGCCATCGCCACCGCTGATTGAGTCATTGCCATCGCCACCTGCAAGTGAATCATCGCCCGCTTCGCCAGTGATCTTGTCATTGCCGGCTCCCGCGCTCACAGTGTCATTTCCTGTGCCTGCACTAACTACATCGGTTCCGTCGCCGCCAGTAATTGTGTCGTTACCGTCGCCACCGTAAAGCACATCGTTTCCAGCGTTGCCATCCAAGGCATCGATACCTGATCCGCCGTTAATAACGTCGTTACCATCAGAACCAGAAACAGTGTCGTTTCCGTCGCCAGCATTAATCACATCGTTGCCTGAGCCAGAATTAATCACATCGTTGCCTGCGTTGCCCGACACATTGTCGTTGCCATCGCCAGCGTTGATGGTGTCGTTACCCGCTGAGTCACATACTGTGTCGTTACCGGCACCCGCGTTCACAGTATGATCGCCAGCACCAGTTACAACGATTACGTCGTTGCCAGGTGTGCCAGTAATTGTGGCATCGCCAGAGGTAATGGTTGCATTCTTGCCATTGCAAGTTGCTGTTGCCGCCTGAGCAGCTACGCCGCCCTGAAGCGCGAATACCGCTGCTACCGAGCTAATAACAAAAAGTTTCTTCATCATGATGACCACTCCTTGGTGGGTTGAATTGCACTGCTCTTAACTTAGAAGATTAATTGCCAAGAGATACCAGCTAAATATCCAAGAAATGTCCAAAATTTAGCCAAAAAATTAGGGAACTATCGGTATCAGATAACGTTTCGGTAACCCACCGCCAGCAAACTGCGAAATCCGTTCTTGCCAGAAGGCTATTCAGGCTTAACTAATTCCTCAATGTTTACATCTTTAAATGTGAGAATTCGGGCTTGCTTAACAAACCGAGCTTGACCATACAAATCCCAAACCCAAGCATCTAAAACAGTTAGATCAAAATAAATATCGCCTGCATCATTAGTACATACTTTTAAGTCATGGCCATTAGCTAGATACATGCGCCGCTCAGTGTGAATTATGTAGCTATACGCATGGACTAAATCGCCATACTGTTCGTAAAGATCCAACTCAAGTTCAGTTTCTTTACGCTCTAAGTCAGCAGCACCCATAACCCTTAGCCTAAACCCCAACCTGCGCCGGCAAGCTCCACGACTTACGGTGAAATTGTGTTGGGCCTAATTTTCTGATTGCGTCCATGTGCTCGGCTGCGCCGTAGCCAACATTTGACTCCCAGCCATACTCGGGAAAAGAACTGGCTAACTCACGCATGTACGAATCACGCTGTACTTTGGCCAAAACGCTGGCGGCCGAGACGCTGGCACAGGTGGCGTCGGCCTTTATTTTCATAGTTACCGGAACTTCAATTCTTGGAATTACGATGCCAAACAGATCTTCGTCCTTCGGGCTAAGCCAATTATGTTTGCCATCTAGAATTACCTGGTCAGGCTTAACTGCTAGCAACCCATAAGCCCGAGTCCACGCTAACCGCAAAGCATTAACGATGCCGATCTCATCAATCTCAAGAGCAGTTGCTGAGCCAACTGCATGCGCAACCGGCCACGCTTTGACCGCATCAATAATGTTTTCTCGGGCGCTAAGCGACATTTGCTTACTGTCTCGAAGTCCTAGTGGTGGTGGCTGCGTTTCTACAGTTACGACTGCAACACCAACGCTGACTGGCCCAGCTAACGCGCCACGACCGACTTCATCAACCCCTGCGACAAATTTTACGCCCTGCTCAAATAATGAAATTTCTTCATCCAGAGTTGGCGCAGCAACCATTAGTGTTCGATTCCACCAATGCGCTTAAGCGGCCATACTCGAACTGAAACTCGGCCAACCACATCTTTTAGTGGCACCATGCCATGGTTCAGATTCAGATGAAAACGTGAGTCTTCGGAATTGCCTCGGTTATCGCCCATGACAAATACATAGCCGTCGGGAACCAACACATCAAAATTAACCTGATTCGTGACCGAGCCAGATCGAATGTAAGGCTCGTCAATGCCAACACCATTGCGCATAATGCGACCTTGTGTATCACAGCACTGAATACGGTCTCCGCCTACGCCGATAACCCGCTTAACCAAATCCTTGCCAGAGTTTGCTGGCACAATTCCGATGTACTGCAGGAAGTGGCCAAATTTTGTGCCATATGGGTCGCTGTAACCTGTGCCAAGCCAATGGCTGGGGTCATGGAATACCACGACATTACCGCGATGAATTCCGGTGATGCGGGTTGAAATCTTAGAAACAACGATTCGATCATTTACCAAAAGCGTGTTTTCCATGGAAGCACTTGGTACATAGAAAGCCTGGAAAATAAAAGTGCGCACGATTACCGAAAGCACTAAAGCTGAAACGATAACTACAGCAGTTTCGCGTAAGAAACTTGGTGCTCGTTTTGCCATTTATTCACTACTTTCGGGTTATATGAAAATTATCGCGTAATCCACAACTAAATGTGGGTTACGCGATAACAATCAATAGATATTTACCTGACCCAAACAGAAGCTTGGATTAGGAAATTTAGGAATTGTCGCGCTTCTCGCGAATTTTTGCTGCCTTGCCGCGAAGATCGCGCAAGTAGTACAGTTTCGCACGGCGTACATCGCCGCGGCTGACCAATTCAATTTTTTCAACGATTGGTGAGTGAACTGGGAAAGTACGCTCAACACCGGTACCAAAGCTAACTTTGCGAACGGTGAATGTTTCGCGAACTCCGCCACCATGGATGCGGATAACTACACCCTGGAAAATCTGAATACGTGAGCGGGTGCCTTCGATAACGCGAACATGTACCTTTACATTGTCGCCAGCGCGAAAATCAGGAATGTCGCTTCGAAGTGAAGCCGAATCTAGTTCGTCTAAGTAATGCATTGTTACTCCATGAGACATGTCGCCGCAGGTCGCATACCTCGATTAAGGTCTTGCCGGATGTTTGTTAGCAACTGTGTTAGCGACTCCCCTACGGCGGAGGTGCTAGTTGCAACTATCTGAGTGTGCCACAAACCGCTAGTTTGCGCCAAATTCAGTTGGTCTAGGGCCTTAAATCTGGGCGATTTTGGGCGGTGCGCACTTGTGCTTGCTCAAGGCGCCAATTCGCAATCTTGGCATGATCGCCCGAGGTGAGAACTGCTGGCACTTCTAAGTCGCGCCAAACTGGCGGTCTTGTGAATACCGGACCTTCCACCAAATCCTGCATAGTACCTGGCGCAAATGAATCGTCTTGATGACTTTCCTCGTTGCCCAGAACCCCGGGAACTAATCGAACTGCAGCTTCAACCATCGCTAACACCGCAACTTCGCCACCAGCTAAAACATAATCACCGATAGATACTTCAACTACTTTGATACGGGTTGCGAAGTGCGCAGCAACGCGAGAATCAATACCTTCGTAACGACCACAGACAAAAACTATGTGCGCCATTTCTGCAAACTCTTGGGCAATCTGCTGAGTGAATGGCTTGCCCGAAGGAGTCGGAATTACCAAAACAGTTTCATCCGTGATTATCGAATCAAGTGCCTCACCCCAAGGCTCCGGCTTCATAACCATGCCTGGCCCGCCACCATATGGGGCGTCGTCTACTGTGTGATGTTTATCGTGTGTGAAGTCACGTAAATCGTGCACATTTAGTTCAACGATTCCGTCGGCTATTGATTTGCCCATTAGTGAAAGCTGCAGCGGTGACAAATAGTCGGGGAAAATCGAAACAACATCTATGCGCATTAGATTTCATCTCGCACTTCAATCGCCTCATCTTCATTCAAAAGTCCTGGCGGCGGAGTGATTGAGATAAAACCGCCAGTTATATCTACAACTGGAACAAATTCTGTGACAAACGGAATTAGCACTTCCCGAGCATCTGGTGTCGTTACTGCCAAGAGGTCTTGTGCTGGCAAATGAATTACTTCTTTAACCGTTCCAATTTCAGTTGCGTCTTCGAGGCGAACTGAAAGCCCGACTAGCTGATGATCGTAAAATTCGTTCGGATCTTCGGGCAGCACAGCCGGATCAACTTCAACAGATAATTCTAGAGTTTTCAATTGTTCAGCCAAAGTACGATCATCCACACCAACAAAATGGACAACCAACTTTCCGCTGTGCCATTTAGCTAATTCAACAGTGAGTTCAGTATTTGAATTGGTAGTTAGTACGCTGCCATCGGCAAAGCGAACATCAGGTTCGTCAGTTAGTGGTTCAACAAAAACATCGCCACGCACGCCATGTGCTCGCCCAATTCGCCCGACAACGAGCAGCATCGAATTAGCGCTCGTCGACGTCGAGGATGTCGATACGCACATTGCCCTTCGAGGACAATGCGTTTAGAACTGTGCGCAGTGCTGAGGCAGTGCGGCCAGCTTTACCAATTACTCGACCCATGTCTTCTGGATTAACTTGAACTTCCAGTGTTGCGCCGCGACCTTGACGCTCGCGGACAACAACATCTTCTGGATGATCGACAATCCCGCGAACGAGATGTTCTAATGCATCGTCAAGCATGGATTAAGCCTCTTCAGCAGCTGGTGCTTCGTCTGCAACAGTTTCAACAACTGGAGCTTCTGCAACAACTTCAGCAACAGGAGC
>JBAXKB010000049.1:0-7930 GCA_037137575.1 Actinomycetes bacterium | reverse complement strand
ACCTCTTGAGCGATTCCGTGGGTCGTGGGTTCGAGCCCCACCCGCCCCACCGTTACAGGGCTCCTAGGCTCTCTAACGGTGGGGGCAGAAACGTAGAATCAAAGCACTTTGGGAGTCAGGCAAAAAACTTGATTTGCGACTCGGAGTTACTCGGTCAGAATCTCTCAAATCACAAGGTGTTGAATATTCGCTTCACAAACTACACCTGAAGTTCAGCTTTTCGCACCTGTGCGAACCCAGCGATTACAAGGACCAGGAGTAGTGCACCTGCGATAAAAGATGCCCAACTTGCAATAAGTGCAATCTTAGCAATTGTCGCGAATGCGTAGGTGAAGCCAAGAAGACCCATCAACGTTGAACCCATAAACAATGATTGACGCTGCTGGCCAAGCGTTGCCACGGTTGCGGCCAAAGCCTTGTTATTTGGATCTGCCTGAAGCTGCCCATTCTTTGCCATGAAATCACCTGACACCTCATCGTATGTTTTGCCATTTGCGATGTATCCCATGTGGACTTTGATGTAATGATTTGCCCATGTATATGCCTGATCACCAGTTGTCATCGTCTGACCTGCGTACTTTTCCATCGCAGCGCGGTCAGCGGCAGGAAGTGACGTCAGTGACTGAGATCCCGCTTCTGGGAATGTGATTTTTTGAGCAACAAGTTGATCTTTAACTTGTCCATTGGCAAAATTGCCACCCCATTGCAACAGGATTCCTGCAACAATGAGGACAACGGCTAATAAAAGCCCGATAACACTTGCAAATAGATCGAAAGTTTTTCTATTCATTTTCGTCACTTCCCTTTACTCATTTTCAAAACATAGATATTTTGATGTTGTTTTCAGTAGCATCATGACAGTTTTTATTTTTTAGAAAATGAAATAAGTGAGTGGCGCCACTCAATGCCTTAGACGATATATCGCATACAAGATTCGGAATTAAGGTTTGAAGATTTTCGAACGTCGATGCTATTCCACCCCCAACAGATTAGTTGAACGAATTAATTAAGTACCTCTGATTAAGCCGGACAAAATGTCACTCGGCTCAATCCGCGTGCTAGCTACGTGCCTACATCATGTGTGGATGTTGATTGACGAACTTGCACTGTATGCACGTAGCCGCCCACGGTTTAGTCATTTTTCCCAGTTTCAAAAGGCTATTTGTTTAGTTTCTTAATAATTGGACACTGTTATCTGTTCATAAGCTCGAGCCGAATCTACAATTAGATTAAGCATGAGTGCACAAAATGAGAGAGGCAGAGTACTTATGAGAACTCCATTGCTCATTCGCGATCTAACTCCATTCGAGCACCGGGTACTAAGTCTGATGTGTGAAGGCTATACGAATGCATCGATTGCCGAAATAACCCATCACACTGAGAAAATTATTGAAAACACAATAAGCCGCTCAGCTAAGGCGTTCACTCTTGAAGTCGGTTCGGATCGCAATCTTCGAGTTCTTCTAGCACTTGCTTATCGAACACACTTTGGCGATAGTGCATTTGAAAAATTCGGCCTTGAATGCCAATATGCTGAAATAGGTCCAAACGGTCAAAAAATGTGCCACCGTCACGTAGATCAATCCACCCAAATCCACTAAGGTTGCTTTGCTCATTGGCTCTGTGATTCGTATCACACAGGCGTGAGGGTTACCACTCAGACTGTGAGAAGTTAGCCCATCCAAAACTCCTAATCTTGATGTAAGCATCTACTTCAGGAGTTTTCATGAACGCCCTTGACATTGCACGTTGGCAATTCGGAATTACGACTGTTTATCACTTCTTATTTGTGCCAATCACTATCGGCCTTGGATTTCTCGTTGCCGGCTTGCAGACTGCTTGGTTCCGAACCGACAAGCCTGAATATCTGCGTGCCACCAAATTTTTTGGCAAATTATTCTTAATTAACTTTGCTATGGGCGTCGTAACAGGAATCGTTCAGGAATTTCAGTTCGGGATGAACTGGTCTAACTACTCTAGGTTTGTCGGCGACATCTTTGGAGCACCACTTGCCATTGAAGGTCTATTAGCTTTCTTCTTAGAATCGACTTTTCTCGGAGCTTGGATTTTTGGCTGGGATCGATTGCCAAAGAAAATTCATTTAGCGACAATTTGGCTAGCGTCAACTGGAACCCTCCTGTCAGCATATTTTATTTTGGCGGCCAACTCATTTATGCAACACCCAGTTGGCTACGTGTACAACGCCACAACAGGACGAGCAGAACTCAAGGATATCGGTGCAGTGTTGACGCAAAATACCGCTGTTACTGCCTTCTTTCATACCGTATCCTCTGCGTTCTTGGTCGCTGGTTCAGTTGTAGCCGGGATTTCAGCATGGCTACTCGTTAAAAACAAGAGTGTTTCAGTGGTTCGGCCCACATTGAAACTTGGGCTTATCACCACTTTGATCGCCAGCATTCTTGTCTTCATCAGCGGCGATTTACAGTCTCGCGTTATGGTTCAGCAGCAACCCATGAAAATGGCTGCAGCCGAAGCTCAATACAAGACTACGAATCATGCATCCTTCAGTATTTTTACACTCGGCACATTTGATGGGAGTGCACCTACAGCCCAAATCCGCATCCCTGACCTGCTATCAATCTTGTCTACAGGTAGCGCAACTGGGAAAGTCGAAGGAATCAATGACTTGCAGGCAAGGTACGAGAAAAAATATGGAACTGGTTCATACAAACCCATCATCCCAATCGCCTACTGGTCTTTTCGATTGATGATTGGATTCGGGGCACTTGCCGGCCTTTTTGCAATCTACGCATTATGGGCAACCCGTAAAAACAGGATTCCAACGAATAAATGGTTTGCTCGTTGGGCTTTGGCAATGCCTTTTCTCCCCCTAGTAGGTGCCGGAGTCGGATGGCTGTTCACAGAGATGGCCCGCCAACCTTGGGTTGTATTCGGCTTGATGAAAACTCGTGATGGAGTTTCCCCAATTGTGAGCGCGGGCGAGGTACTTACATCCCTCGTAGTTCTGACATCACTGTATGCAGTTCTTGCAGTTGTCGAATTTGGCTTAATCAAAAAGGCAGTGCAAGCAGGTCCACCCGAATCTGTCGACGTGACCGAATCTGCAAGCCCGAACAATGATCAAGTCTTAACGTTTTCATACTAAGGAGTGAAACTGTCATGCAATTTACAACAGTCTGGTTCATACTTATCGCAATTTTATGGAGTGGTTATTTTGTTCTTGAAGGGTTTGATTTTGGCGTCGGGATACTTCTTCGAACTGTGGGCAAAACAGAAGCTGAGCGTCGAGCAATTATTACAACACTAGGTCCACTGTGGGACGGCAATGAAGTATGGGTATTGGTTGCCGGAGGTGCTACCTTTGCGGCATTCCCTGAATGGTACGCAACACTCTTTAGCGGTTTTTATTTACCGCTGCTACTGATTCTGGTAGCCCTAATAATTCGCGGTGTTGCATTTGAATATCGCAGCAAACACAGCGATAAGACATGGCGTAACCGCTGGGACTGGGCAATTATGGTTGGCTCGTTTGTTCCTGCACTACTTTGGGGTGTCGCATTTGCCAATATCGTTCGAGGAGTTCCGCTTGAAAAAGTTGGTGACCACATCGAATATGTAGGCTCTTTCTTAAATCTGCTAAACCCTTATGCCCTACTTGGCGGACTCGTCACACTCACACTTTTCATCACACATGGCGCTATTTTCTTGTCGCTAAAGACAGATGGGGCTATTCGTGATCGTGCACATTCCGCAGCAACGAAATTTGGCATAATCGCTGCAGTACTAGCTGTCGCATTTTTACTTTGGACACAACTTGCCTACTCAACTAAAAGTTGGACGTGGCTACCAATTCTGCTCGCACCAACAACATGGGTGGCAGGTATCTTCGCCAATAGATTGCGTCGCGAAGGATGGGCATTTCTTGCAACCGCCACGACGCTCGTTCTTGCGGTTATTGGACTATTCTCTGTGCTGTTCCCGAATGTAATGCCAAACATAGATCACACGACAATCGGCTTAACCGTACACAATGCGTCCTCTACTCACTACACACTCAAAGTCATGACCATTGTTGCTGCGATTTTCACTCCAATTGTTTTGATTTACCAAGCATGGACTTATTGGATTTTTCGTAAACGTTTAACAGCGGAACAGATTCCATCTCCCGAGTCTGGAACACTGGAAGCTACTAAACATTTGTCCGTGTAATGGGGCACCATGCGACCCATTAGCCCTAAACTCTTCGCGTACACAACTTCAATCAGAAAGTTCATTATTGCCTCAGTTGTGGTCGGGCTCTGTCTCACATCACTTCTCGTTGTACAGGCAAATATCATTGCGCATCTGATTACTGACGTATTTCAAAAAAATATATCGTTGAGTGTATGCAAAGATTCGTTAATATTTCTCGGAATCGTCTTTACATTGCGTGCTGGAATTAATTGGCTACAAGACGTGATTGCGGACATAGCCAGTACGCGGACGAAAAGTCAGTTGAGAAAGGCTACTCTCAATCACATCGCACAACTAGGGCCTGCGTGGACTACTTCTCAATCAACGAACAATGTTGTCAATGCCCTCACTACAAATTTGGACGCATTAGATTCATACTTTTCACGATATTTGCCGCAACTTATCTTGTCGGTACTCGTTCCAACGTCCTTGGTAATCTATTTTTTCACTGTGGACACCCTGTCCACAGTGATTGTTGTCGTTACAGTCCCACTTATTCCCTTCTTCATGGTTCTGATTGGAAAATTTACCCAGATAAAGATTGATGACCAGTGGGAATCAATGAGTCGACTAACAGCATTTTATTCAGATTTACTGCGAGGCCTGGCTACTCTTAAGAATTTCAATAAGGCCAAGCAACAAAAAACTTTAGTAAAGCGATTTGGTGATGACTATCGCAAAAAGACACTGAACGTTCTTCGCATCTCTTTTCTATCTTCATTGACCTTGGAGCTGATCGCAACATTATCAGTCGCTCTTGTCGCTGTTTCTATCGGATTGCGTCTTATCAGTGGTCAATTCCACTTGGTTGATGGATTGATCATTTTAATTCTTGCGCCAGAGGTTTACTCTCCCTTGCGGTTATTGGGAACACATTTTCACGCCGCACAGGATGGACTCAAAGCCGCTGAAGAACTTTTTTCGATACTTGAAACACCTTTACCCAGTCGCGGAAATCGGCAGATTCAACGCATCAATGTCATTAGGTGCAAAAATATTTCATTTAACTACGGTTCTCGCGACATCTTGTCACAATTCAATGCAGAATTTCGCTCTGGAATGCTCACTGTAGTGTGTGGACCTAGTGGGTCCGGAAAGTCTACGCTGGCAAATCTATTGCTTGGTTATTTGTCACCTACTTCAGGCGAAGTTCTTGTTGATGAGATTCCATTGTCTGATGTGGATTCAAAATCCTGGAATCTTCATGTTGGCTACTTGCCACAAACTACTTGGTTCAGTCAATCCACAATTCGTGAAACTCTTCAACTTGCAAATGCTCAAGCAACTGACATTGAAATGATCAGTGCATGTGTTCGAGCTGGGCTGGATGTTCGAAACGACCAAAGCATTGTCAATGGGCTTGACACCCCATTGAATCGCCAATCAGGCCTTAGTTCTGGACAAAGACGCAGACTAGCATGTGCCCGACTACTCCTTCAAGACTCTGACGTCTTCGTTCTTGACGAACCTACTGCAACACTCGACAGTGTTACTGAACAACGCATTCTAACCACATTCAAAGAACTTGCTGAACAGGGAAAAATCGTAATCATCATTAGCCATCGGCCTGCAGTGATCAACGCAGCCGATTCAGCAATTCTTGTCGAATCGGTTATGGCATGACATTACAAGAATTGCAAAAGCTCTTCCGCCTCGAACGGCTTCGATTCATTGCCAGCATTTTCCTCGGCTCACTTGTGATGATCTTTTCGGTCGCATTACTAGCGTCAAGTGGTTGGCTTATTTCACGAGCCTCGCAACAGCCACCCGTACTTACTCTGGAAATCGCCATTGTCGCAGTCCGAACTTTTGCCTTAGGTAGAGCCGTATTGAGATATGCCGAAAGGCTTATTTCGCATGATGTAACTTTTCGAGCACTAGCAGCTATAAGGGTTGCGATTTTCTCCAAAATTGAAACGCTTGTACCTGGCCAATTCGCGACTTTTAAAGACAGTGACCTTGTGACTAGAGTCGTCACCGATATAGACGAGCTTCAGAATTTTCCACTACGCGTAATCCTTCCCATTTCATCTGGCACTCTTGCAGCTTTAGCATCAGTAACAATCAGTGCATCGATTCTGCCTGATGCGGGAATAGTGCTAGGTGTTGCACTGTTGACTACGTCTTTCTTGAGTGTATTGACTACCGACAAAATTCTGCTGACCTCAACACGAAGCACTGCTAATCTTCGCGCAAAGCTTCGCGATGGGATTGCCGACTTGATTGACGGAATGACAGAAATTACAAGCCTCAACTCGCTGCCTTCCATAATTGATGAAATTGAAAAAGACGACAATAAACTCGGGCGAATTGCAAAGCGCAACGCGTTTGCATCAGGATTTGCAACTAGTACACAGTTGTTAATCCAAGGAACAACTATTTTGTTAACTTTTGTAGTCGCCATTCCAGCAGTCACTTATCATCAGATTGAAGGGGTTCTACTAGCAGTCCTCGTTTTGATCCCATTAGCAGCATTTGAAGCAACTTCCGGATTCCCAAATGCAATCATCGCTTACCGACAACTTCAAGGAAGTGCCACAAGAATCCAAGAATTGCTCATCAGCGATCCCATTACGGTGGATGGAAACCAGGAAGTCCAAATCTCAGGAAACATCAATTCGCTGTCGCTTAGCCGAATTACAGCACGATGGACCGAAGACCACAACGCCATCACTGACATCACATTCGAACTCACGAAACGTAGTCGGTTGGCAGTCATCGGCCAAAGTGGGTCGGGAAAGTCAACAATTGCAGCTGTCGTTTTACGCCACCTTCTTCCAACTTCTGGTGATTACGAAATCAATTCAGAGAACGTTGCCAACATTTCATGGATTGAGCTCCATGAACACTGCGTCGGTATGAGTGGCGACGCACACATTTTTGGCACAACTGTTCGCGAAAATTTGACGCTGGCATGGATGAAGGCCAATGAACGACCAGCAGATGAAGATCTACTCAATGCCCTAAAATCTGTCCACCTGATTGATTGGCTGAATGGGCTGCCCAACGGATTAGATAGCCTTCTTTCACCGAACGGCTCGAACATGTCTGCTGGCCAACAGCAGCGGCTTAGACTTGCGCGAATTCATTTGGCCAAGCCTGATGTTTGGGTTTTGGATGAGCCTACTGAATACTTGAACAATCGACTAGCAGATGCTGTGATGAGCAACGTGTTGAATGCTACGCGTGACAACACGCTAATTCTCATGTCTCACCGGATGGCAGATACAACAGGTTGCGACATTGTTTTGCTACTTGATCATGGGCATGTCGCTGAATTCGGAAGTCGAGCGGAATTACAAAACTCACAGACTAGATATCGAGAATTACTTGACATCGAATTGTCTGCTCTGAACAAGATGGTGCCAGAGGCTCAGATTCGTTAGCGTGCTAGTCACGCAGAAAAATGGACAGCAACCGTGTTTGAAAAGACATGCCACAGAAAGTTTGCTCAATGCAGAAAATCTAAGAAAATCCTTGCAAATGTTGAGAAATAGTTTGCACCTTGCAAAGCATCAACAGCCTAAAAACGATTCCGTGGGTCGTGGGTATTTGCAAAAATACCCTTGATTCCATTGGGTTGTAAGTGAGATGGACAGCACGTGGACAGCAACCGCTTCTATAACTGAATACCGATAGCCCCCGTTAGCTCAGTTGGTCAGAGCACCGAACTCATAATCCGATGTTCCAGAATCAGCTTGATTTCCTGTTTTAA
>JBAXKB010000048.1:0-8123 GCA_037137575.1 Actinomycetes bacterium | reverse complement strand
GTAGCTGTTGGGGTCGCTGTAGCTGTTGGGGTCGGCGTTGGCGTGGCGATTACAGGTTCGGTGGCAAATGCAGCAGTCCCGGTAGTGTCGCCCGAAACTAGCCAGATGTTAGTCACACCACTGGCATCAGCAGCTAGATAGCGGTTTCCATCGACGTTGCCGCCGTCTTTAACCCATGCATTATTTACATCCAATGAATAAACGACCATGTTCATTGTCTTGGTTTGGCCAGCATAATAAGGAAGCGTTGTTTGAATAAAGGCGCCGAACTGGTCTGAACCCGCCGAATATCCAACTGGATTTGCAGCCGTAAAGTCATAATCGGCAGGACTCACCCAATAAGTAGAAGCCATTAACTTGCTCTCGGTACCGAGGTGCAATTTCCAACCGGAGTAATTACCATCAGTACGGTTGTAATGAACTTTCACAATTTGCGAAGTGGCCGTATACGGAGCCAAGGAATCCGAAGTATAAATAGTGGTGTCAACGGATGCTGAAGATCCCGAACGTAACCACACTTCTGTGTTCAAACTAGAAACTGTAATGAAGCGGTCAGCAGCGCTCGCGGCATCTCGACCACAGTTATTGGTCCAAGAATTTGTCGAACATTCAATGATTCCGAATTTGTCGATGTTTTTGCCACCGGTTAGCGTGAAAGTAGAAACTGCTCCGTAGGAATCAACGCCGCTGTTGTTAACAGGTATCCAGGCGCCGCCATTTGCGGTAACAATACCAGTGCCGGTAAATGTACCAGCGGCGTTTGTACCTGCGAACCAAACCCATGCGTATCGACCAGTGAAGTCACCGGCCTGACGTGCGTAATGAATTTTGACAGTTAGGTCACCCGTCTGCGCCGCTTGTGCTGGGCTTGCCGCACCAACAAAACTAATCGCAAGAGCAGCAATAACTAACTTGCTAGCAAACTTCATTAACTTGGACACTGGAATAGCTCCTTCTGACGAGCTGGCTCACAGGTCATTTGAGACCTGCGATTATGTACGGCTAAACACACCGCCTGTGGCTAAAGACTACCCCCAGAAATCTCGACAAATCAATAGAAATTTTTCGTTTTCTGTCACGATTTCGTTACAACAGGGCGATTTTATTGGGTTTTCACGACAAGGTTAAGCAGGGATAGCAACTGTTCGACAGTTTTAGCCTTTTACTGAACCTGACGTCAAGCCGCCCACGATATATCGCTGTAAGAACTGGAACAAGATAACCATCGGAATACTTGCCAGCAACGCGCCCGCTGCGAATACTCCCCAGTTTGACGAACGTGGATCGCCGACCAATGTGTGCAAACCAGTTGCCAGAGTATTTCGGGTATCGTCGCTGCCAGTTAAGGTCAAGAAGGTTTGAACTAACAAGAAATCGTTAATCAACCCAATAAATGAAAGTAGCGCAACGACAGCAAGAATCGGTGCGGACAGCGGCAGAAGAATCTTGAAGAAAATCTGTGCGGGAGTGGCGCCATCAATAGTTGCGGCTTCATCTAATTCAATCGGAATTGTGTCAAAATAGCCTTTGATTAGGTAAGCGTTGAATCCCATTGCGCCGCCCAAATAGATGAGCAACAAGCCCAAGTAAGTGTTTTGATCAACACCTGGCCAAATAGCACCAAGTCGCTGAGCAACTTTAATCAATGCCACAAGACCGAGAGCTTGCGGGAACATCTGAATTATTAATAGCCCGCTGATTGTTGCCTTTCTACCTTTAAACCGTAAACGGCTAAAAGCGAATGCAGCATATGCGGCAATCACACACTGAAGGAAGGCAGCAGTTACAGACAACAAAAGTGAGTTGCGGTACCAAGACCAAAACGGTGGGTGCGAGGCTGGCAAAGTTGGATCTGAATTCGGATCTTTAAAGTCAACAAACAAGTGTCGGAAATTGTCCAAACCATAGTGCTGCGGAATTAAGTGTGTGCCGTCAAGAATTCCAAGTGAGTTGAAGGCGGTTGAAAGCACAAATAACACTGGGAATAGCGAGAAACTAATCGCAATTAACCCAACAATGTAGCGCCACCAAACTGTTCCGCGTTGATTGATGCTCACAACTTTTTTCTTGCTTGGCTTCTGCGCAACCCTGCGGGCTCTGGTATTTGTCGACATGTCTATCCCCTAGCTCATGTTCTCAGACGACTGCGCGCGCTTGAACCCATAGATGGAGATTGGCGCAATGAAGAAAAAGATTAGAACCGAAATCGCACAAGCTAAACCAAACTGCTGACCCGAGCCAGAGTTAAACGCCATTTTCCAGGTGTAACTCAGCAAAATATCTGTATCCCCAGCATTTGGATCGTTGCCTGTGAACGGCCCGCCGCCGGTGAGCAAATAGATATTCATAAAGTTATTGAAGTTGTAAGCCAGCGAGCCAATCATCAACGGGGTTAGTGGAAGCAGCAAGAGCGGTAGTTTGATTTTGCTGAGTACTTGCAGCGGACTTGCTCCGTCGACTTCTGCAGCTTCAAAATATTCAGTCGGAATGGACTGCAATGCACCTGTTGTGATTAGGAAGAAGTATGGGAAGGCCATCCAAAGATTTACTAGTAAGACGGAGACCTTAGCCCAGGTTGGATCCATCAACCAGCGGATGTTCGTGCCAAACATTCCGTTGATAAAGCCATAATCATCATTGAGCATGCCTGCCCAGACAGAAACGGCGACGATACCCGGCACTGCATAAGGAATGATTAACAGCGAGCGCATAGTGCGACGCATTTTCATTCGCGGATGATTCAATGTGAGCGCTAACGCTAGGCCAATTACGAATGAAGTAAATACCGCCAAAATTGCGAAGGCGATGTTCCAAAGTAAAATCTTTACGAATGCTGACTGAATATCTTTATCTGTGTAAATCTTGGTGAAGTTGTCTAGCCCAACCCAAGTTTGCCAACCAACCCAAGACTGGTCACGCGTCATGTCCTGGCCATCTGGGCCAATAAATGAACCATTAGATTCGCCGTATACATATCCAGTTGCGGTATCAACTAGCCGGTCTTTATTTTTGTCATAAACCACTAGAGCTGTTGCGTTATAGGGGTTGTTAGAACCGTCCCAAACAATGTACTTGTTTCCGCCATTTGGTACCGCGAACTGTTGGCCCGGCAACGCACTAACAAAATCGATCTGAATTTGAAGCTCGGCATCGCTAGTACCGTAAGCATCCCATCCTGCTGGTGGAGCGATTGAGCCATCAGGAAGTTTTTTCGGATTTGCAATAGCAGTATTTCCAGCGGATGTGCCAAACGAAACGTTATTAGTAATCGCATTAGTAAGAACTAAACCAAGCTCGGTACCTTTGTGTACCGCAACTATGTCGTAATAGATTCCATCGTCATCTTGTTGCAACGAACTGTTTACAGTTGCTGTGATTGCCTCAGCACGAGTTCCATCATGACCAGTTGCACTATTAGTTCCAGCAAGTGCCACATTGATGATGATTGGGATAATGACAAAAATAGCCAACAACGTTGTACCCGGTGCTAGCCACCGTGAAGCCTTTGCCTTTGGCCAGAAATAGACAATGTTTAGTGCGATGAAAACAGTGAAGAAAATAATCGTAACTAAAAGGTCATGCTGGTTAAGTACTCGTGGAATTGACGCAACTGCTAACGCATCGAGGATGCCCAGAATCAAGATGCGCGCCACTAAACCAAACACAAAATTCCTCTCAATTCTGGTTACTACTTACTAGATTCAAAAAACTGATTGTGGGTACGAGAATACCCGCACCCACAATCAAAATCTAGAATCTTGATCCTAAAAATCTTGCCTTTACTTGACGGCTTTTTGAACTACGACCGCGGCCGATTTGAACGCCGGAGCCGCCTTAGATGCACCCGATGTTGACTTAACCCAGGCGGTACCAACTGATGCCCAAACAGCATTCATTGCAGTCATTGCAGGCATCGGCACACCGCCGCGCCCTGCTTGTTGAAATTCTGTTGCACCAGGACGAGCAAATTGCGCAAGTGCCTGCAAGTTAGCTGGGGTCCGAAGCATCAAATTAGAAATGAATAACTGAGCATCTTTACCCGCTAATGCAGCCAGGATTTTCTTCGATGGGATAGCAACGCCATGGCTTGTCGACCAGGAAGTCAACATCGCGCCCTGAACCCCAATCAGTGGAACTGGCTTGATGCCTTGAACGATCGTTGGAATAGGCGTAATTGCGTAAGAGACTCCCGAAGATCGAATTTTTCCTAGGTTCCAAGGACCGGTTATATAGAACGGAGCATTGCCACCCGTGAATGAATTAAGGGCAATATCAGCGCTTACCGAGGCTTTAATTAAACCTTCTTTGTACCATCTGTCGATGATTGGGGAGTTCTTAATGAACTTAGAATTTGCTACGCCAACATCGTTGGTGTTCCACTTCAAAGAATCGCCACCGAAGAAGTAGCCGCCTAGCCCACTGAATAGTGGATACATGTGATACGCATCGCCTCCAGTACCCTGCGGTACCGCAAATGGGATGAAGTTACGATCAGATCCTTTTCTCTTTTTAAGCGCAAGTGCAACTCGCTCTAATTCAGCAAAAGTCTTAGGTGCATTTGGTACAAGCTTGGTATTACGGAACAGGGCAACATTTTCAGTTTGCATCGGCACGCCATACTGACGGCCACTTATTTGGAAAGCTGCTTTTACTTTTGCATCAAACTTCGCTGTTGGCGGAAGTACTACCGGCTGAATTTTTCCGTCAGCCTTAAGCGCGCCAATCCAGTCGTGAGCACCAATAATGATGTCAGGGGCATCAATTCCGCGAACTGTCTTTAGGCTCGACTTCACATTGTCTTGTCCAACAACCTTGATCGTTCCCAGAGTGTTTGCGTTCGAGGTGGCCCACATCTTGATGATGGCAACGCGAGCGTTGTCACACCAAATGACAACCTGCTTGCCCGATGCTTGTGATGGACTAACAATCAGCATCGCCCAAACTAATGCAGAAACCAAGGTCGTGCCCAAAGTCGCTTTCGTGACTCTATTCATCCGAATCGTCCCCTTCACTTGAAAATGTTCTGTCTCTATTGATTAATTGTGTACTACGACAGTGGAATAAGCCGGCACTGTGACCTTATTTGTGTTGGTTAAAGTCTGCAGTGTTGCCGTTCCAACAGCTGTGTCATTACCCACCACATACCAAGTACCAGTAGACGGAAGAGTCATGGTCAGTGATGTGGAATTTGGATTCACCCCAATTGCAATCTGCTCCCAGGTATCGCCAAGTTTGCTGTTGTCGTTTCCTGTGTTTTTGTAGAAGAAGCCAAGGGCGTTGTTGCCGTAGCCCGCGAGCCACTGGTAATGCTGATTGATGTCAGCCACGCTATTCATACGGAAAAGTGGATGCGCTTTGCGAAGAGCAATCAGGCCCTTGTAATAGTCCACATTGGCTTTATTGGTAACTGCCGAATTCCATTTCAATGATGATGTCGATAATTCCCAAGTCAACTTCGCCGCAGTTGTTGTTGCAGTATCTGGAGGCGAATAACTATTGGCATTTCCGCCTTTGGTGCGAAGCATCTCTTGGCCGGCCTGAATAAATGGCATGCCTTGTGATAAGAACACGAGCGCTGCTGCTTGACGACCTTGCTTCTGCTTATCCGCATCAGTACCCGCATAACTAGAAGCTTTCAATTTATCCCAGAGCGTTAAACCATCGTGCACTTCAACATAGTTGATTGACTGACCAGGAGTAGTTGCAGTCCAACTACGAGCACTAGCTTTGTCGGTGTTGAAGTTAGTTGCAGTTTGCCCAAAGATTCCGTTAATCACTTGGTTGATGTAATTTCCAGCAAGGCCGTTCACATAGCCAGGCAAAATGTCATTGCCTGTGTCGCCCTTAATGCCATCTCGCATCTGATCGTTGAAGAAACCGATGCTCTGCAGCTCGGTATAACCAGCGTTTGCCTGGCGAGACTGATCAGCTGCAGAAAGCTGAGCTTTTGTTGGATCGTAGCTCCAACCTTCGCCGAACACAATGATGCTTGAGTCGATCTTCTTTAACTCAGTCATCACCTGGCCCATAGTTGTTTTATCCACCAAGCTCATGATGTCGAAGCGGAAGCCATCAATGTGGTACTGCTTCGCCCAGTAACTTACTGAATCAACAATGTACTTGCGAACCATCGGACGTTCAGAAGCCACATCATTACCGCAGCCTGATTGGTTAGTTAGGTTACCTAATGCATCGGTACGGAAGAAGTAGCCCGGCACCAAACTCTCTTCACTGAAAGTATTTGGGTTCATCACGTGGTTGTAAATAACATCCATCACCACTCGCATCCCGTTTGAATGGATGGCTTGTACGCCTTGTTTCAACTCAGTGATACGCGCAGTTGGGTTTGTGGCATCACTTGAATATGAACCTTCAGGAACGTTTGGATTCTGTGGATCGTAACCCCAGTTGAAGGTTGGCGTTACTTCATTGACTGAACCAAAGTCGTAAACCGGCATCAGCTCGAGATGCGAAATACCAAGGTCTTTGATGGCACCCATACCTGTTTTAGCTGAGGCAGCCACTGGGCAAACCCAAGGAGTCGGTGAGGTTGGCGCTGGCGCTGGAATTGCTGTTGCCGTAGCAAGCGCAGTCGGTAAACCAGAAACCGTCAAACTAGCGGCAGAATCTAGCGTGCCATTCGAAGCTTTAACCGAATAGAAGTATGTGGTGGCATTCACCGAGGTTGTATCGGTGTAACCATTCACTGTCGAAGTTCCGACCTGGGTTGTTGCAGTCGTGGCTGATGCGCCACGGAAAATCTTGTAGCCAGTCGAATTCGCAGAATTGGTCCACTTTAGGAATACCTTTGCATTGCCAGCAGTTGCAGCTAGCCCAGTTGGGGCAATTGGCGCAGGGGTTGGCGATGCACAATAAGTGGTGTTGAAGTTTGTTAGAGCAGAATACTTGCCCTTTTGATTATCTGGGTAACCACTAGTTGGATCCATAGATAAATCACGAACATGTAGCTCATAAACCGAAGCGTCAGTTGGCCGACCACTGAACGCAGGGCTCTTCTCTGTTGAGAAGTTCACTGGATCGGTCTTGGTTAAATCAACTATTACCCCACGGGTGCCGTTAATTGTTGTGGCACGCACGTATGGGTCGATGGTTTCTAGAGTTCGATCATCAACAGTGACGCCATACATGTAAACCTTGCCATTGAGGTCGCCTGTTGCGGTAGCAATCCATGTACCGTTGACATCTTTCGTCATTGGCACAGTTGTACTCGGAACTGGAGCAGTAGCAGAGTCGTAAAGTTTTACCGACATAGCTGACGCGGTGGGCGCCCATACGCGGAACTTGGTGTTCAGTGTTGTGTACGTTGCACCTAGGTCAGTTCCCGAATAAATGTAACTGGCATTGAATTGCGTTGACGTAAGAATTTTGCCGGAGTAAGTCTTCTGGCTACCGAAATCAACCTTGTTGCTGTCCACTAAGGAAATTTGATAGTTAGTGCCAAGTGTCACATCAGAGGCTAAGTTAAGTGTCGCTACCGAACCGCTAACTGTTGCAGAGGAGATAGTCGGAACACCTAGTGCCCCAGCGCAGCCAGTAGTGCTCGGTGCTACGGCGACATTCGATGGGGTTGGTGTTGGCATCGCTGTCACTGTTGATGTTGAAAGCGGCTTGCTAGAAACTAGCGCTGATACTGCTGAATCCACTGTTCCATTTGTTGACTTAACTCCGTAGTAATACGTGGTGTTGTTTAACGCAGTTGAGTCTGTGTAGCCATTTGCAGTGCTAGTTCCAAGCGCTGTAGCTGGCAAGGCAATCGCTGCAGCAGTCGTTGGAAGCGGTGCTGGCATGGTCAAAATTGTTGATGTAGTAAGTGGCTTACTTATTACCGCTACTGAGTCAAGCGAGTCACCAGCAGCATTAGATGCCTTGACTGCGTAGTAGTATGTGGTGTTGTTTAGCGCAGTTGAGTCGACATAACCATTAGTGGTGTCACCACCTAGCAAAGTAGTAATCGCCGTAGCTGTAGCCCCACGGTAAACCTTGTAGTTTGTAGCGCCAAGCACATGAGTCCACTTCAAGAACACCTTGGCATTACCTGCAGTTGCAGTTAAGCCTGAAGGCGCGCCAGGTACTGTCGCGATTGCGCGAAATACCTTATATCC
>JBAXKB010000047.1:0-8265 GCA_037137575.1 Actinomycetes bacterium | reverse complement strand
AGTGACCGTCGCTCCAGCTGAACTTGCAGAATCGCAAACAAAGGTGAGCAATCCTTGGATTACTGTGGTTTGGAATGATCCAATCAACCTGATGTCTTATGTATCTCATGTCTTTCAAACCTATTTTGGTTACGACAAAACCAAGGCAGAAACCTTAATGCTGCAAGTACACAATGCTGGCCGGGCTGTTGTTAGTTCTGGCGGCCGTGAAGAAATGGAACGAGATGTCTCGGCCATGCACGCTTATGGACTATGGGCGACTATGGCGAAGGATGGCGATGTTTAGTCAGTCTGGCGCAGATGTCCTGCTTGATTTAGAAGAGATAGAAGTCGAACTTCTTGGCAGTCTTATCGGGCAAATTTTAGAGCTACTCCATGATCCGGCGCAAGAAGAGCATACTGATCCACTGGCACAGCTTGTTGGACTTGATGGGCCAACTGTGATTTCAGATGACCCAGTATTAGCTCGATTGTTCCCTGATGCTTATCCAGACGATGAAACTAATTCGGCCGATTTTCGTCGCTTTACCCAGCCAGATCTACAGAAGCAAAAAATTGCAAACGGACATGTTGTGCGAGATGACCTAGCGACATTCCCAGGTGAACATGCGGTAGATCCAGCTAACTTAAATGCTTGGCTTTTAACACTGAACGATTTACGCCTGGCTCTTGGCACGCGCATAGGACTAGACAACGAAACTGAAGTGCAGTTAAGTGATGAATCTCTGACTCCAATCTTTGGCATTTACGACTGGCTAACTGGACTTCAGGGTTCACTCATAGATGTAATCGCCCAATAAAAATAGCCCCCGAGTTTCCTCGAGGGCTATTTTTAAGTACTTACTAGTGAATGCCTTCTGCAGCAGCGTATGCAGAATCATCTGCAGCGCTCTTTAGACGGGCAATCTTGTAGATGGTTAGACCAAATAGACACTTAGCCAAAACATCCGCAACGGTGTAACCAACCTGGCGACCAACGAACGCGCCAGCTCCATTTGCATCGCTACCCATGATTACTGGGAGCAAGTAAGAGATTGGGTAAACACCCCAAGTAGCGATTAGAAGTAAGCGAAGACGCTTCACAGTTGCAGAAACTTCTGCTGGCTGTGTTTCTAGTGACTTGGTTAACTCTACGAACAAGATGTAGAGAATGTATAGGAATGGGATTGTTGACGCTGCGCCCCATAGCTCTTTTGCGGCTAGATGGTTAGCATCTGCGATTTCACCTGGGTAACCCAAGATAATCATTGCGGCCGAAGCTGGAACTAGACGGCTAACAAGCGACTTGCGCTCGCCAGCTGGCAGGTTCAATACTGCGATTGTTTCCAAAAGCAATAGTGGGACGGTTAGTAACCAGTCAACGTAGCGGTATGCCTCGTTGAATGAGCTACCTGTAGTCGCATGTGCCGCTACGAATGAATCGAAGATTCTCCAGTAGTGGTAAAGCGCAATCAGGGTTACAGTTCCTGAGATAACGATTGCCTGGCGGTATTTTGCTAATACGCGGGCCTGGCTGATGTAGAGATAGATTGTCGTGGCCAGCATGCTTGCAAAGCCGAACGACAAAATGTTGTAGACAGTGTTGAACTGATCTGATGTTAAGGTCGTGACATCAAACATTTCGCTACTCCTTTGTAGTTGTGTAACAGGGAAGGCCTGTCTTGCTGTTCAAGACTTGCCTATTCGTAAGCCCTTTACAACGCGACACGCGCTAAAGTTGACCTTGACAGCCGAAAATAGCCGAAAATAGGGACTTTTATGTTGCAGATTAGCCAAAAATTGGTTGATTCCATGCTTTCCCATGCCAGAAGCGACCATCCAGACGAGGCTTGTGGGGTGATTGCTGGGCCGGCAGAAAGTGATAATCCGCAACGATTTATCCCAATGATTAACGCTGCTCGCTCACCAACGTTCTATGAGTTTGATTCAACCGATTTGCTAAAGCTCTATCGCGAACTTGATGCGAATAATGAAGATCCTGTTGTTATTTACCACTCACATACGGCCACCGAGGCATTTCCGTCGCGCACCGATGTCAGCTACGCCTCTGAACCATTTGCTCATTACGTTGTGATTTCAACTCGCGAGTCTGGGTCGCAGGAAGGGCCGTTTGAATTTAGGTCGTTCCGCATTGTTGATGGGGAAATAACCGAAGAAGAAGTCGTTATTACGAACTAAGCCCAGAGTTGGCCATCAAGGGCGTCTTCAGCTTGGTCAATTGTGCCCTCGTAAGCACCAGTCGATAGGTACTTCCAGCCGCCATCACAAACGATAAATGCGATATCGGCCTTTTCCCCAGCTTTTATGGCTTTATCGGCCATCCCAAGCGCAGCATGCAAAATGGCCCCGGTTGAAATGCCAGCAAAGATACCTTCTTTTTCTAAAAGCAGGCGGGTGCGCTCAACGGCTTCACGCGGGCCGACAGAATAACGAGTTGTTAATACTTCAGCGTCATATAGTTCTGGAACAAAGCCTTCGTCAAGGTTGCGCAAGCCATAAACCAGCTCGCCATAACGTGGTTCGGCAGCAACAATCTGCACGTCAGGTCGGTGTTCACGCAAGTAGCGCCCAGTTCCCATAAGCGTGCCAGTGGTGCCAAGTCCAGCAACAAAGTGCGTGATGGTTGGCAGATCGGCCAAAATCTCTGGGCCAGTTCCGCGATAGTGCGCTTCGGCATTTGCTGGGTTGCCGTATTGATACAGCATTACCCACGATGGATTTTCGCCAGAGAGTCCCTTAGCCACGCGAACGGCTTCGTTCGAGCCACCGGCTGCGGGTGAGTACAGAACTTTTGCGCCCCACATGTTTAGTAACTGGGTGCGTTCAGGCGAAGTGTTCTCCGGCATTACACAAATCAGGTTGTAGCCTTTTAGCTTTGCTGCCATAGCAAGTGAGATGCCAGTATTTCCACTTGTCGGTTCCAAGATTGTGCAACCAGGAGTAAGCAAGCCATCTTTTTCAGCAGCTTCAATCATGGCCAGGGCAGCGCGGTCTTTGATCGAACCAGTTGGATTACGGTCTTCAAGCTTGGCCCACAGCCGTACATCAGCAGATGGTGACAATGTTGGCAAACCAACTAGCGGGGTGTTTCCAACTGACTCAAGTAATGAGTTGTAACGCATGCTTAGCCACCTGCAACGGCAGGCAAAATTGTGATGTTATCGCCATCAGCAACAGTTGCTGCAAGACTGCCAAGGAATCGAACATCTTCATCGTTGATGTAAACATTTATGAATCTACGCAGTTGCCCATTTTCCATTAGGCGCTCACCAATACCAGTGAACTGAGCCTCAAGATCTGCAATAACAGCTGCAAGTGTGTCACCAGATACCTGAACCGAACGCGCGTTGTTTGTGTAGGTGCGCAGAATGGTTGGGATGCTGACATCAACAGACATGTTTGCTCGCTCATTTTCCTTGGGGGACTCTTCTAGCCTAGACGAATTAGGCTCGCTACACATAACCGAGATATGGCGAAAAACATTTCCAAACCAACTATTGCAAGGGGTTTGCAGCAGTCGAGATGCTGATTGATGAATTAGGCTATTGAAGTATGGATAACAGGCCAATTGGCGTAATGGACTCGGGTGTCGGTGGATTAACTGTTGTCCGCGCCGTTCTCGACCAGTTACCCAGTGAACCGGTGCTTTACATTGGCGATACCGCCCACAGTCCGTACGGCCCCCGCCCAATTGCGCAAGTTCGAGAATTGGCCCTCGATGTCTTAGACACTCTGGTGGACCGCGATGTTAAGGCGCTAGTAATCGCCTGTAACTCAGCAAGTGCAGCCATGCTTCGGGATGCTCGCGAGCGGTATTCAATTCCAGTTATTGAAGTGATCCAGCCAGCTGCTCGGCGTGCAGTAGGCGCAACTCGCAATGGCAAGATTGGCGTAATTGCAACAGCATCAACGGTTGCCAGCGGTGCCTATTTAGATGCATTTGCCGCGGCTCCACACATTGAAGTTTTCCAACAAGCCTGCCCACGCTTCGTCGAATTTGTTGAGGCGGGTGTTACAAGTGGGCCGGAGTTAACCGAAGTGGCACACGAGTACCTTGACGCAGTGTTGGCGCACGGCGTTGACACAGTAGTTCTGGGTTGCACACATTACCCGCTTCTGACTGGTGTCATTTCCATGATTGTTGGACATGGGGTCACTTTAGTTTCAAGTGCGGAAGAAACCGCAAAGGATGTTTACCGAACACTAGTTGAGGGTGACATGATGCGTGATCCATCTCTACCCGCCCCGCAGCACGAGTTCTTGGCTACGGGCGCAGCATTCACTAATCTGGCAAGGCGATTCCTTGGTCCAGAAGTTTCTGAGGTAATCCCGCTGTAGTTTGCGTTGCAATAGAGTCAGATACATGACTACACGCTCAGATGGCCGTTCGATTGATGAACTGCGCAATGTTAAATTCACCCGAAACTACTTAGATCATGCTGAAGGCAGTGTTCTAGTTGAGTTTGGTGCCACTCGGGTTCTATGCGCAGTGTCATTCACTGCCGGAGTGCCTCGTTGGAAATCGGGAAGCAACGAAGGTTGGCTAACCGCCGAGTACTCGATGCTTCCTCGGGCGACACACACTCGCAACGATCGCGAGAGCGTTAAAGGCAAACTTGGGGGACGCACACACGAAATTTCCCGTTTAATTGGCCGTAGCCTTCGCTCCGTTTTAGACATGGGTTCACTTGGTGAAAACACCATCATGATTGACTGCGATGTTATTCAAGCCGATGGTGGTACTCGCACAGCTGCTATAACCGGGGCTTATGTCGCGGTAGCGGATGCGATTGAGTGGGCGCGCACTTCAGGATTAGTTACCCCATCTGCTGTTGTACTACGTGACTCAATTGCTGCGGTTTCGGTTGGCATTGTTGATGGCCTGCCAACTCTTGATTTGCACTACGACGATGATGTTCGTGCCGAAACAGATATGAATGTTGTAATGACTGGTTCTGGCAAGTTTGTTGAAGTTCAAGGCACTGCAGAACGCGAGCCATTTGATCGCGGACTTCTAAACGAACTTTTGGATCTAGCAACCACAGGTTGTGCGCACCTGACTAATTTACAGATTGCCGCACTGGCTTCAGGTAAATAAATTATGTCCATCAAAATTGTGTTGGCCACGCGCAACTTGCACAAGGCGCAAGAGCTAGCCCGCATTCTCGAAACACTACACAGCGATATTGAAGTGCTCACAGCGGCTGATCTCCCCGATGCTCCTGAAGTTGAAGAAACCGAAGATACTTTTGAAGGTAACGCTCTATTGAAGGCGCGTGCTTTGGTGGCGCACACAGGACTGCCCACGATTGCTGATGATTCCGGTTTATGTGTGGATGCCTTGGCTGGGGCTCCTGGTGTGCTTTCAGCACGCTGGTCGGGTGCTACTGAAAATGTTGATCAAGAAAACCTCAACTTAGTTCTCAAGCAGATGTTGCACACTCCTGATGAGAACCGCGGGGCGCAGTTTGTTTGCGCAGCTGTTCTAGTGCTGCCTGATGGCACCGAAGTTGTTGAACGAGGCGTTGTTGAAGGGTCATTGCTTCGAGAACCTCGCGGCACAGAGGGCTTTGGTTACGATCCAATTTTTGTTCCAACAGGATTCTCAGTGACTACGGCCGAGATGTCGGCAACAGATAAAGATGCCATTAGCCACCGTGGCCAAGCGTTGCGAAAATTAGCAATTTCAATGCAAAACCTGCTTTAAAGGTTGACTTTAATTAACTCATAAAAGTTCATTAAATCGTTATCTTCTAGCAGTTGCGACCCTATTCATGCTGGGTAAGACTGTTAGTAGTTCCACTCAAGTGTGCGCAGGAGAATTGCAAATGTCGGTACTGGCTAAACGTGTCAAAGTTCGAAGGTTTGTGATCTTTTCAGTTTTATGTGCCGGCTTCATCGCTGTACCTTCTGGCGCCCAGGCCGCTGGTGCGACTTGTAATGGTTTGGCAGCGACAATCACCTCATCTGCACGCATTATCAACGGCACAAGTGCAGCTGATGTAATCGTTGTGCAGGGTAGTGGTGTTCATAGAGTCAATGCTGGAATGGGAAATGATGTAATTTGTGGCTCGCTTGGTGAGGACACAATACATGGCGGCGTGGACAACGACATCATCTACAGCAATGCTGGAAGCGACACAATTTTTGGCGAGGCTGGTCAAGATCTAATTAATGGTGGACAAGGCGATGACACAATACTTGGTGGTAATGACGCTGACTCCTTAATTGGCGGTTCTGGCTCAGATGTCATCAAGGGCCTTCGTGGAGGTGACACACTTATGGGTGGCACTGGATCAGACACACTCGCGGGCGGCGCAGACAACGACACCATCCAAGGTGGCGATGATGCCGATCGCTTAACTGGTGGTTTAGGGTCAGATGTCCTTGTTGGTGGCGCAGGAGATGACACGCTGCAAGGTGGCGATTCGAAAGACAAGTTGGTTCCTGGTTCTGGTACAAATTATTGCGCAGACGATTCAGCTGACTCAATCTCGGGCGCTTGCATAATTGATGGTTCTGCACCTGTGGTTTCTAACATGAGTATGACTCAAACCATTACAGCCGGCTCTGCATTAACTTTCGTCTGGACTGTAAAAGATGATTCGCTCATTGATAGTAGTTCGGTAAAAATTGGTGGCCCGAGTGGCTGGGTTACCACCTGGTGTGGCTTTGGTTTGATGGGTACACGTGGATCACGAACAGCACAAGGTTCTGTTTTCTCGGCAACCTGCAAAGTTCCTAGCGATGCAGTGAACACGGAGTACACGGCATTTTTTGATGCAACTGATGTGTTCGGACATATGGCTGAGTCTTCGTCTATACCATTTCGAGTTACTGGCGGATCTTCTGATTCCAGCGCTCCTGTTGTCACAAATATTGAGTTATCTTCGGCAACACTTTCCTATGGTGAGACCTTAGACATCACCTATGACGTAACGGATGAAACGGGTGTGCAGGGTGTTATCGCATGGGTTGCATTAGATGGATATGGTTTCGCTAACACCGAAGGCCGTGCCTATATTGACTATGGTGCGTATGCAATTGATCGAACAAGTGGCGATGAAAAGGATGGAAAGTACCTGCAGCAAATAATGCTAAATAGTTTTGCACCAGCAGGTGAGTACACGCTTTGGATCTCAGTTATAGACAAACTTGGAAATAAAGTTTTCTATCAGACGACTTCAAAATTTACAGTGAATTAATTTAACTTTAAAACTGTGGTGCGGGAGAGGGGACTTGAACCCCTACACCCGAAGGCGCTAGATCCTAAGTCTAGTGCGTCTGCCAATTCCGCCACTCCCGCACGCAGTCTCTATTGTGTCAGATTTCTTAGTGTGTTTCCAACGGGCGGGTGCTACGCAGAATCAGCAGAGTAATCGCACCTATTCCAGCAAGCCCGCCGGCGATGGTCATTGGAAGCGATCCATGCCCTGATCCTCTAGACCAAAGCAGGCCAGCCCAGATACCAGCAATCAATATTGACCCACCTGAAAGTGACTGAAATACGCCTTGCGCGCGGCCATGCATGCTTTTTGGCACAGTATGCGAGACCACAGCCTTGCCAATTCCGTCAGTTAACGCTGGGAAAAATCCGTAGAGCGCAACGGCAAAGTACATAGCCGGTGATGGCTTATCGAGTTGGCCAATAGTTATGTAGGTGACGGCAAAAGCGACTAACCCGATTGCATAGACCGTGTAGGCAGAGAGCCGGTCGGCAATAATCCCAGCTGGGTAAGCCGCGAATGTGTAAACCAAGTTGAAGCCGATGTAGGCGAGTACAACATTTGTCATAGAAGTGCCGATTTGAGAGAGCCGCAATAGCAGCATCGTGTCGGGCAAATTGGTCAAGGCAAAAATTACGAATGGAATTACTGCCAACCAGAAAGGTCGCGGTAGTGGGTCAAGCTTCTCCTTGGCACCGCTTACGGTCTCTTTTGATTCTTTTATTTTCACATCCTTAACGAAGAATGTGAAAATTACAGAAAGTACTGCGGGGATGACTGCCCACCACATCACGGCTCGAACGTTGTTGTCTAGAAGAGCCAACCCAATCAGTGCGACGATTGGCCCGATAACTGCACCAAAAGTGTCTGCACTTCGATGGAAGCCAAATGCTCGAGCGTAATGAGTGGGTTCAACTGACTTGGTAATCAGGGCATCACGCGGTGCAGAGCGAATACCTTTTCCTACTCGGTCAATCATTCGACCAAATAGCACCATTGGCCATACCACTGCACTGGCCACCAAAAGTTTGCCAATGCC
>JBAXKB010000046.1:0-8404 GCA_037137575.1 Actinomycetes bacterium | reverse complement strand
AAGTGGCCCCAGGTTTCCCCAGGGCCACTTCAAAAGTTTGTTAGTTACCGCGAAGGCGAGCCATAGCCTCTACTAGAACTTCAAGACCCTCTTCTTCGTTACGACGTTCTTCAACGTAAGCCAAGTGAGTCTTGTATGGTTCGGTCTTTATTTCCTGCGGTGGATTGTCTTTTTCCAAGCCAGCGGTCATGCCACACTTTGGGCAATCCCACTCAGTTGGGAATTCGGCGTCGTGCGCGAAACTTGGTGAAGTTTCGTGGCCCTGTAGACAGAAGTACGAGATTAGGATGCGAGGCGCGGCATCACCGCGTTCAGCTTCGCCCATTGGGCCTGCGCCCACCCGGCTTCCACGAATTGCACTACCACTTGGCATAAAGCACTATCCCTTTCGGATTAAAGAAGTTGACTGATGAATTACTTGAGTAAAAGACCAAGAGCCACAATGGCGGCAACCCAGATGAGGGCAAGTGCGATTGTGATTCGGTCCAGATTACGTTCAGCAACGGATGACCCACCAAGTGAGCTGCTCATGCCGCCACCGAATAGGTCGGACAGACCGCCACCCTTACCTTTGTGCAAAAGAATTAGCACAATTAGTAAGAAACTGGTGATTGCTAAAACAATCTGTAATGCCGCGATCATTCTTATCTCCTGAACTGCCCTAGCCTGGGCAACTTCTTTATTTTACCTGACTTTATGACAAAGTCAGCCTAACCCGTAATTAACCGTGAAGTCGGTAGCGACAAACAGCCACAAACTCATCAGGATCAAGGGATGCGCCGCCAACCAGGCCACCGTCAACATCTGGCTGAGCCATGATTGAGGCCACATTGTCCGACTTCATTGAACCGCCATAAAGCACACGCACTGCATCAGCAGTTGGTGCGTCGTACAGCTCTGAAATGCGCCCGCGGATTGCGCCGCAGACTTCTTGCGCATCTTCAGGTGTTGCAACTTCGCCGGTGCCGATTGCCCAAACTGGTTCGTAAGCAATTACTAAGCCAGCAACCTGTTCGGCCGTTAAGCCAGCAAGTGCGCCATCAACCTGAGCAAGTGTGTAAGAAACCTGGTCGCCAGCTTTGCGAATTTCTAGACCTTCGCCAACACAAACAATCGGAGTTACTTCGTTACGAAGCGCCGCCTTTGTTTTCGCGTTTACGATCTCGTCTGATTCAGCGTGGTACTGACGACGCTCTGAGTGTCCAACAATTACAAATGAGCAACCAAGCTTTGCCAACATCACACCACTGATGTCACCGGTGTAAGCGCCTTTGTCGTGCGCAGATAAATCTTGCGCGCCGTACTTGATGCCGTACTTGTCGGCTTCAATCAGAGTCTGCACCGAGCGCAGGTCTGTGAACGGAGCACAAACAGCAACATCAAGGTTTGCGTAGTCTTCATCATTGAGCATGTAGGCAAGTTTTTGCACAAGTGCTATGGCCTCTAGATGATTAACGTTCATCTTCCAGTTGCCGGCCATCAATGGCGTGCGTGACATTTAGTTCTCCTCTAGTACAGCGATACCCGGAAGGTTTTTGCCCTCAAGGAATTCAAGACTTGCGCCACCGCCAGTTGAAATGTGACTAAAGCCAGCTTCGTCAATGCCAAGCAGACGCACAGCAGCAGCACTATCGCCACCGCCAACAACTGTCATGCCATCAACTTTGGTGATTGCCTCGGCAATTGCGCGAGTACCTTCAGCGAATGCTGGCATTTCGAATACGCCAAGTGGACCATTCCAAACAACGGTTTTTGCATCAGCAAGTTTGCTGATGAAAAGTTCGCGGGTTGCTGGACCAATGTCCAAACCTTCCCAATCGTCTGGAATTGAATCCGAAGCAACAATCTGGGTGTTGGCATCAGGTGCGAAATCATCAGCGATTACAAAATCAACCGGCAGAACTAGTTCAACACCAGTGGCTTTTGCGGTCTCGATTAAACCTTTAACCGTTTCAACCTGATCAACTTCAAGAAGTGACTTACCAACTGTGTAGCCCTGAGCCACCAAGAATGTGTAAGCCATACCGCCGCCAACAATGAGGCGATCGACAGACTTCAACAAGTTCTTGATAACACCAAGCTTGTCGCTAACTTTCGAGCCGCCCAAGATAACAACGTACGGACGCTCTGGATCAGTAAGCACTTTGGTGAATACCTTTGTCTCGGCCTCAACCAAGTAGCCCGCAGCGTGTGGCAATGCGCGCGCAAGATCGGTAACCGATGCTTGTTCGCGGTGCACCACACCAAAGCCGTCACTCACATACAGGTCGCCAAGCTGTGCCCATTCAGCAGCAAGGGCAGCACGCTCCTCGGCAACTTTGCTGGTTTCGCGTGCGTCAAAACGCACGTTTTCTAGCATTGCTACCTGACCGAAGTCGATTCCGGCAACAGTTGCAGCAGCTCCAGGGCCACTGGTAACTGGCGAAAGTGCCACAGGTGCGCCAAGTAACTCCCCTAAGCGGGTTGCTGCTGGTGCAAGTGAGTACTTTGCTTCTGGTTCACCCTTTGGCCGACCAAGGTGAGCTAAAACCACAACCTTGGCGCCCTTATCTAAAAGCGCCTTAATTGTTGGAATGCTCGCCTTGATGCGACCATCGTCGGTGATTGTGCTGCCATCAAGTGGCACGTTTAAGTCACTACGGACCAAAACGGTTTTGCCAGCAACGTCTAATTCATCGATTCCGCGGATTGCCATAGTGATTACAGCGAAGCAGCGATGTAGTTGGTTAGGTCAACGAGACGGTTTGAGTAACCCCATTCGTTGTCGTACCAGCCAACAACCTTGATGGTGTTACCCATCGCGATGGTTAGAGATGCATCGAAAATACATGATGAAGGATCGGTCACGATATCTGATGACACGATTGGATCTTCGGTGTATGAAAGGTAGCCCTTCAAAGCACCCTCAGCAGCAGCCTTGACTACAGCGTTAACTTCTTCCTTGGTCACTGAGCGACCAAGAACCGCGGTTAGATCCGTTGCTGATCCTGTTGGGACTGGAACACGCATCGCGTAACCATCAAGCTTGCCCTTCAACTCTGGCATTACTAGGGCAATCGCCTTTGCTGCACCGGTTGTGGTTGGGATCATGTTGGTTGCGGCTGCGCGCGCACGACGTAGATCTTTGTGTGGGAAATCTAGGATTACCTGATCGTTGGTGTAAGCGTGGATTGTTGTCATAAGGCCATGATCGATACCGAATGCATCGTGGATTGCCTTAGCCATTGGCGCCAAGCAGTTTGTGGTGCAAGATGCGTTTGAAATCACGTGATGGTTCGCTGGGTCGTATGACTCGTGGTTCACACCCATAACGATGGTTACATCTTCGTTGCTCGCTGGAGCCGAGATGATTACTTTCTTGGCGCCGCCGGCGATGTGCGCTGCAGCCTTTGTTGCATCGGTGAAGTGGCCAGTTGACTCGATAACGATGTCAACGCCTAGCTTGCCCCAAGGCAATGCTGCTGGATCGCGCTCTGAAAGTGCTGCGATGGTTTTGCCGCCAACGACAAGTGCGTCGTCAGTGAAAGTTACTTCTGCTGGGTAACGACCAAGAATTGAGTCGTACTTCAAAAGGTGAGCCAAAGTTGCATTGTCAGTTAGGTCGTTAATACCTACTACTTCAATGTCGGCACCTGATGCCTGGATTGCACGGAAAAAGTTACGGCCAATTCGACCAAAACCATTAATACCTACGCGCACGGTCATGCGATTCTCCTACGAAAATAAGTCTGCTGATACAGATTTTCTGATTTCGCGGAGCAAAAAGCACCGCGAGCTCTAGTCGACGACTAGGGCGCTGCGCCGGTGCAGCACTACTTAATCCTAGTGGGTGTTAGGCATCTAACATGTCAGGTGTGAGGCCCGCTTCAGTGTTGGGAATTCCCAGTTCACTGGCTCGTTTATCGGCCATAGCCAAAAGTCGGCGAATTCGCCCAGCAATAGCGTCTTTTGTCATTGGTGGGCTGGCCAAGGCGCCCAATTCTTCCAAACTGGCCTGCTGGTGGGTTACCCGCAAATTGCCCGCTTCTAGCAAGTGTTCAGGTATTTCCTCGCCCAAAATCTCGATGGCTCGCGCAGCACGCGCTCCGGCTGCCACCGCAGCGCGGGCTGACCTACGCAGATTGGCATCGTCGAAGTTGGCCAGGCGGTTTGCCGTGGCACGCACTTCGCGACGAATGCGGCGCTCTTCCCAATCTAAAACTGACTGATGCGCACCAAGGCGAGTAAGTAAAGCGCTGATGGCATCGCCATCGCGAATAACAACACGATCCACCCCGCGAACTTCACGCGCTTTAGCAACAATGTTTAATCTGCGCGCACTGCCAACTAAAGCAAGTGCGGCTTCAGGGCCGGGGCAAGAAATTTCTAGTGACGAAGATCGACCAGGTTCGGTAAGTGAACCATGCGCCAAGAATGCGCCACGCCAAGCGGCCTCAGCATCGCAAAGCGGACCGTTCACAACCTGGGGCGACATACCGCGAATCACTCGCCCACTGCCATCAACCATGCCGACCTGTTTGGCTAAGTTAGCCGCTTCTTCGCTGATTACAACGGCGTGTCGGCTACCTTTGCGCAGACCCGAACCCTCGATGCGGTTGATGTGGGATTTGTGACCGTAGATTTCTTCGAAGTCTTTGGCCAAGCGACGCGCCGCCTGCAAAGTATCGAGTTCGAACTCAACTCTTATCTGGCCATCTTCAGAAATGATTCGCCCAGCAAAGCGCGCAATCGCAGAAACCTCGGCTTTTCGGCAACAAGTTTTTTTACTCGGCAGACGTCCGAGTTCGTCTTTAACCGCGTCTGTCATTGCCATGAGTCAATATTGCCATGTTTTAGGGCCGAGCGGAACAAACTAGCCAATTTTTTTGCATCATGACGATCAAATGGTGGGTCGTCGCTGGCCACCTGGCCGAATAGAACTTGCGCGCCAATCACGCCGGCTGCCTCAGTAACGATGTGTTGGTTGGCCACTAACTGGTCGTCAGCTAGCACCAAGTCCACCCGAAATTCTGGTTGCGCATCGGCCAAGTCGCGCAGGTAATGCACCGCTTGATAGTCGTGAGTTTCACCAGTTTGTGGCTGAAGATTGAGCACCAAAATCCGTTTAGCCCGAGTGGTGTGCAGCGCCTCGGCCATCTGGGGCAGGTAAAAATGCGGCAAAACACTGGTAAACCACGAACCTGGACCCAAAACCACAACGTCCGCCTGCATCACAGCATCGATCGCCTCAGGGCAAGCATTTGGGGTCTCGGGAATGAGCCTGATGGCTTCGATGTGGTCGGTAACTACTGCAATTTTAGATTGCCCCTGAATCTGGCGGCGCTGCCCATTGGCATCGACCACGGTGGCTTCGATATCTAGCGGGGAGGTGCTAAGTGGCAAAACCCGACCTTGTGCATCCAAAAGCTTGGCCACCCAATCAAGGCCGGCCACTACATCGCCAGTTTCTTGCCACAACGCGGTGATTAGCAGGTTGCCTAGCGAGTGGCCATCTAAATCGCCATCGCTTTTAAATCGGTGTTGAAGTACGCGAGCCCAGGTTGAGCCCCAGGTGTCGTCACCACAAAGCGCCGCCAAAGCCATGCGCAAGTCGCCGGGCGGAACTACGTCAAACTGTTGGCGCAATCGGCCACTACTGCCGCCATCGTCACTAACGCCCACAATTGCGGTTAAGTGCGCAGTTACTTGCCGCAGTGCGCGAAGTGATGCGGCCAAACCATGACCACCGCCAAGCGCCACAACATTAGGTGGACGCACTGGAGATGTGTTCATTTACTCGCGACCTAAATCTCGATGAACTACTCGAGTTTCAATGTCTGCAGCGTTCAACCGACGCGATAGTTCTTCAGACACAGCCACGCTGCGATGCTTACCGCCTGTGCACCCAATGGCCACGGTGACAAAGCGCTTACCTTCACGCAAATAGCCTTCACGAACCATCTGAATTAATTCGGTGTAGTTGGTTAAGAACTTTTCGGTTTCAGGTTGTCCTAAAACGTTGGCACTTACATCTTGATCTTGGCCGCTGTGTTCGCGCAATGCTTCATTCCAAAATGGGTTGGGCAAAAATCTCATGTCAGCAACTAAGTCGGCGTCAACTGGAATTCCGTACTTAAAGCCAAAACTCAAAATTGAAACACGCAGTGTCATCGAATATTCGTCGCCAAAAGCATTCTCGATGGCCCTGCGCAAATCGTGCACATTCAAGTTGCTCGTATCAATTACTAGATCTGCTTTAGCTCGAAGTGAACCGAGTAGTCCGCGCTCTACCGCAACTGCTTCTAGTAAATGATGTTCGCGTTGCAGCGGATGTGGCCGACGCGAAGATTCATAGCGGCGCACAATAGGTTCATCGCCAGCTTCCAAGAACACAATGCGCAGTGGATAGCCATGCTCTTTGATTTGTGCCAAGGCAACTTTCAATTCATCAAACTGTGAACCGCCGCGAACATCAACCGAGATAGCGACTTTCTTAACGCCAGCTTGATGGCTAAGTGTTTCAATAACATCAACGATCAGAGTTGATGGAATGTTATCCACTGTGTACCAACCGAGGTCTTCAAGTGCCTTGGTTGCTGTTGTGCGACCTGCGCCTGACATGCCTGTAACCAACAAGACATCTAGTGGCTCATGCGTGGTCATAATTCAATTATCTCGCCTGTTGTCATGTTCACGGCAACGTCACCGCTGTTTTTCGAAAGTGTCTGCGCGATAACGTCGGCTAGTGCCGAGTTGATGCCTTTTACTTGCGCAAGCTCTTCGGCCGTTGCTTGTGACATCTTTTTAAGTGAGCCAAATTTGTTAAGAAGTGCTTTCTTCTTTGTTGGGCCGAGCCCTGCGATGTCGTCGAGCACACTATCAATCATGGACTTCGAGCGTTTCTCGCGGTGGAAGTTAATAGCGAATCTGTGTGCTTCATCGCGAAGGCGCTGAAGCATGAACAGCCCTTCGCTGGTGCGTGGTAACACCACTGGATATTGCGCAGCTGGCAGCCAGATTTCTTCCATGCGCTTGGCCAGCCCAACCACAGGCAAGTTCGTAACGCCAACTTCGGCAAGCGCTCTAGCCGCCGCGTTCACCTGCGGTAAACCACCGTCGATTACTAGCAGTGACGGTTTGTAGCGCCTAGCCACTTCTGACTCTGAGTGTTTGGCAAATCTGCGGGTAACAACTTGATGGATCGAGGCCGTATCGTCACGCGGGTTTTCAATGATGAAATGTCGATACTCTTTGCGATTAGGCAGACCATCTTCAAATACCACCAGTGATGCCACAACGTCTGAGCCTGAAATGTGCGACACGTCAATACATTCAATTCGCAAAAGCGCGTCGTCTAAGTCGAGCGCTTGTTGAATTTCAGCAAGCGCTTGCGAGCGGGTAACCAAATCTGTTGAACGCTTGCTCTTGTGCGACACCAGTGCTTGCCGCGCATTCTCGTAAACCGTTTCGAGCAGAGTTCGTTTGTCTCCGCGTTCGGGTACCCGAATTTTCACTTTTGCCCCGCGCACGCCACTTAGAATCTCTTCAACACTTTGTAAATCATCGGGTTCGATGTTCACCAGAATTTCGGTGGTTATCTCGCCTGGCGCTGCATCTTGATACAAATGCATCAGGGCATCGACCATCAGGGAGTTTGGCGTGGACTCCACAGGGTTTTCCATAATGAAGCCGTATTGGCCAACTATTCGCCCAGCGCGCACCCGGAAAATCTGAACCGCAGATTGCAATTCGTCATTGGCCACTGCAATTAGGTCGGCATTTGTTTCTACCGTGAACACCACTGCGCTCTTTTGGTTAACCGCTTCAAGTGCTGCCAGGTCGTCGCGCAATACCGACGCGCGTTCGTAATCTTGCGCATCTGATGCTTGCTGCATCCGTGTGGCGATGTCGCGCATAATCTCTTTGGTTTCGCCTGACATAAATGTTGAAAGCTGTTGGACTATCTGCTTGTGGCCTGCTTCATCAATTCGGCCAACGCACGGAGCGCTGCACCGCTTGATGTCTGCGAGCAGACATGGCCGGCCCGATGCCTTTGCGTTTCGAAAAACACCGGAGGTACAACTGCGCACCGGGAAAACACGCAGTAGGTGATCGAGCGAGTTTTGAATAGACCAAGTTTTCACAAATGGCCCAAAGTACTTAATCCCCTTGCGCCTAATCCCTCGGTAGATAAATACGCGCGGGAACTCGTCCTTTATCGAAACAGCAAGGTATGGGTACGACTTATCGTCGCGAAAGCGCACGTTGAACATTGGATCATGTTCTTTAATCCATTCGTACTCAAGCTGAAGTGCTTCAACTTCATTGCGAACGATCACCCAATCCACACTTTGGGCAGTTCGCACCATGGCCGCAGTTCGTGGATGAAGTTCGCGACCGAAATAACTCCAGATGCGATTCTTTA
>JBAXKB010000045.1:0-8577 GCA_037137575.1 Actinomycetes bacterium | reverse complement strand
TGCGCCCGTGTCACTTTCAGTGGTAGCCCCGGCAACAGCGCACTCAAGTAGCGAATTGCTAGAGCAGATCACTGGCAAAACCAATGACGCACCACTTTGCATGACCTGTGGCATCAAGATGCGCCCAGCAGGTTCCTGCTACGTGTGTGAAGGTTGCGGTTCAACCAGCGGTTGTTCCTAACCTCTAGACATAAAAGTGGCCGCCCAGTTAATTCTGGGCGGCCACTTTGTTTCGCTAAATCTTTTCTGCTCGGCGGATGCTTTTATAGGCAAGCCAGCCTCGATCCCAAGCAAGAATCAATAAAACTAGAGTCGCAACTCCACCCACAACATAAACTCCGATAGTTAGATATTGATAAGAGTCACATGAGCTACTTTGGTAGGAATTTGCAAGGCACTCTGCGTACTTCCCTTCGGTCCAGTTGGCAAGGAATAGCATCATTGGGGCAACGACTGAGGCAACAAAGAACAGCCAAATAACGCTCAGAAAGTTTGCAATGGCGCGCAAATATAGCTCTGAATTTCCTAATGCGCTCTTCAAATGAACATAACCAGGGGTCTGCTCAAGTTCACTTAATCCTGAATTCGGGTCGACCACAGTTGCATTTGTAAAGTTAGTGCCTCCACAACTGGGACACGCAGACTGCGACGGATGAGTAAGTGCGCGACACCCACTGCAGTATCTAACAGACAACGCCACGATGAACTCCCTTGAACCCGCAAATCATTGGTAACAATTTGCAACAGTGTACCAAGATTTAGCTTCAGCAAAATTTAAAAAGTTATAAAGCCTGGAAGCCGTACTTTGTCTGCAAATCTGCGAAAGTGAAGACCCACTCGTAAGTCCCGCTACGAAGGGGCAAGCCGACGAATGGGAAAAGCATCGGCGCTTCGAAGGACGAACCAAATACGCTCTCGTCTGTGCGCTCTACCTGAAGCTCGCCAGAGAGTTCAACAGGGGAGTCACCACCGTCAGGAACATAAGAGCGACCGTCCTGATCTACCAGTGCCAGCGACCAAGGAAGTTGCTGATTAGTTAAATTCCACGGGATGTCGATTCGCACCACAAGTGTGAAGTTTGCTGGGCCAGAAGTTATCCGCGTCCAACCACCACCAAGGATGTTGATTTTGCCATCAGAAACAGTGGCAGCATCCGCTGTGATTAGAAGGATGCTTGGTTCAATTGCTGTCATGATTCAAGTATGCCGAGCGCAGCTTTGACCTGCTGTGAAAAATCAAATAATGAGTCAAAAATTATCTATTGACGCAAGTAGGCTGGTTTGAAACGAGAGGTTAGTCATGAGCGTTCCACCAAATGATCCGATTCAGCCACCGTCAGGTCCAGATTCAAATCCGGGCTACTATCCGCCGGTCGGCCCAGCCCAGCGAACTAGTATCAATGTGTTGGCGCTTATTGGATTCATCACCGCTATAACAGGCATGGGTTGCGGAATTATTAGTTTGATTCTGAGCATCATTGGTTTGAGTCAGATCAACAAGGAGCCAAATCGATACAACGGTAAGGGCCTGGCAATCGCTGGAATCATAATTAGTGCAGCGTCTATCATTTATGTCTTTGTATTTTTTGGCACGCTTCGTGACACTGGTTTCTGAGAATACGCCAGCCGCTGAATTGCAATGCCCCTAAAACTTATTGCTCTGCCAGTTCGACTCGTTGCACTTATAGTGCTTTGGCTCGGTATGGCGATGCTGTGGAATAGCGGCCGATTAACGAACGGACCAGTGTTGTGTTGGTTTCGAGCGCTAACCGGGCACCCCTGCCCATTCTGTGGCAGCACTAGGGCAGTAGGCGCATTGTGTGCTGGAGATTTGAATACTGCCTGGCATTTGAATCCACTTGGGGTAATCGCATTCCTGTGCTTTGGCGCGTACCTCTTAAATCCCAAGCTCGCTGGCGCAGCAAACAGGCAGCTACTCAAAGTTAAAAAGAAACTCGGCCCAGTGTGGGCAACCTCTGGATTGGCAACACTATTTGCAATGACTTGGGTGTGGGACATCGCCGCCCGCTGGTAACCAAGTAAGAATTGACCTATGAAGCGAATTGTTATCTTGCGTCACGCGAAAACCGAAAAGTTGGCAGAGACAGATAAAGTCCGTCGGCTTACTGAACGTGGGCGCGATCAAGCAAAACAGTGCGCCGAATGGATTGCGTCGCTGCCATTTGAAATCGATTCTGCAATTGTCAGTACGGCTACCCGAACCACACAAACTTGGGAAGAGTTAAAACTTGCGTGTCCCGTCCAATTCTCAGACGATGCCTACAACGCCAGCGCTGAGCAATGGGTGCATCTGATTCGTGAATGTGCGCCAGAGGTGGAAAACCTTTTGATAATCGGCCATAACCCTGGGGTAAGTGATTTGGTTTTTGCCCATGGTTTTGCCAGTGAACTTTCGACCGGTGCGGCAGTAGTTTTTGAACTCGCTCAGACTTGGCAACAATTTGGTCTGCACGATGGGCAGCCGCAACAATCTTTTGTGCCCGAGCGAGCTCACTAGTTGTTAGCGGTAAATTCCCAGCTGGTGTTTTCGGCATCAATAGTGATCAAGACTGAGCCATCGAGTTGCGTTCCATCTTCGCTGAGCGTCTGAGCAGGGCAGGTGAGCTTGCTCACCAAGCCATCCAAGCACTCGCCGATGGTTCGGATTGAAATGTCTGGCCCGGATGCAAGCCCTTGCGATACCCATTTGCCGTTCAACAATGTGAAAGTCTCAATGACTTGACCGAACTTAGGTCCACCGCTTTCGCACTGTAGATCAGCAATCTTCATCTTCGCGTTGCCAGATATGTGGTTGGCTTGCCACATTAAGTAGGCCGTACCGTCCTGACAGTCGATTTGGGATGCGCTGGCAGTTAGTTGGGGCACTTTGGGGGTGGTGCTAGGTGAAGCTGAAGATGCGATCGGGGATTTTGATGTGCTCGCTGTTGCGGTTGGAGAAGCTGACGGCGAATCACTAGGTGAGGCGGTATCCGAGCGACTAAGAAGAGAACAACTGGAGAGAACAACTAGGGCCCAAATAAAGCCAGCAGAGCAAAGAACTAGTCGTTTGGGGTACATATACGCACTATAAGCCCAATGCCTGGCTAAGGATTGAATCCACTCGGGTGTCGCCGCCGGGTTCTGTATCCAATTGCAGGTTTTCAACTTATTCACGCGATACATTTGAACAATGGTTTTAGCCCTTACTTGGTGCGAGAAATAGTGACGCAGCAACCACTTCGCTTCGCTGCGCCGAATTATCGCGAGCATTTCGTGCATTACGGCAACATCGCCGACAGCGCTCCGTTCGAACATAAAACGGATTATGTAGTTGTTGATGTTGAAACATCTGGATTAGAGCCAAGTCAGGGCGCACGGGTTATTGAAATAGCTGCCATCAGAACACCTGGTGATGGCACTGTGTCCGATTCATTTCACACTTTGATTAACCCCGGATCCAACGATGTTGGCCTAACTTCAATTCATGGCATCACGGCGCAAATGATTTTGGATGCTCCAACTTTTGCTCAAATAACAAATCATGTTCGCAGAATATTCTCGAACGCCGTTTTTGTGGCGCATCACTCGCTTTTTGACGAGCGCTTCGTGGCAAGCGAATTCGCACATGCGGGCCAAGAGTTGAACCTGATGCCAGGCACTTGCACTTACTGGATGTCACGCTCTGTTAGTGACGAAGTTGAAAATCACAAACTGGCCACATTGATCAAACGGTACAAACTCGACGGGGGATTAGCGCACAGTGCATTTAGCGATGCAATGGCAGTTGTGCAGATGTTGCCACACCTAATCTCACGCATGGGTCACCCCGCGCATTACGTGCCACCATCGGAACAGGTTTTTGGGCCAATTGACCCCAGTGTTTTAAAGCCTAGGGCTTAGTCAATTACGACGGGGCCGTGCGCGGTCTGGAATGTGATTGCGAAGATCCCAGGCTCTTCACCGTCGACGAAATCTAACGTAACGCCATCTAGGGCATTGGTTAAACCGCCACCTAGCCAATCTTCAAGCTTTTCACGCGAACCAGCCATCGCAATTTCGGTGATCTTCACTGGCGTTTGGAATCCAACTGAGGGATGCTGACGGGCATCGCTCCACTGGATGAAATAAGGAAGCGCTGGATCTTCTAACAAATCTAAAACGCCGATCTGTTTCCAGGTGAGGTCTTGACCATCAGGTCGGACTCTGTGGCCATCAACAGCATCGCGGCCCAGGCGAGCTTCGATAGCAGTTAAATCTTCAGCTGCTATTACCCAACCAAGCCAGCCGCCACCATCTTCGGCCCGTTCACGAACTGCGCGACCAAACGGCGCAGCTTCGGAGGCAGGATGTTCAAGTGCGCTGACAACTTCAATGTAAGTTCCGCCAGACAAGGGAAGAATGAAGTTACGGGTACCAAAGCGCGGGTGCTTTCCACCATCGATGAACGCTGCTCCGAGGTCGGCGCCGAGGCGTTGGATTGTGTCCGCTAATTCACTGGCGCGGACCGCATAACTTACATGGTCTAGTTGCATAACCAAACTTTCGCACATCTTGGTTGCAAAGTGATATTCGGGGTCGCTTTTTTAAATGGGGCTCATAGGGCGTGTCTAACTCGATTTTTGGGTCAGTTAGGCGTAACTTTTTTCATAGCACTTAGAGTGTTGGCGGAGGGGAAGCTGCCAGCCCTCTAAGTGCCTTTTTGTGCCTGGTTAATCCACAAGCACAATTCGCGCACAGAGTTGCTAACTTATTTGTCTGAAGCACTTGCAGGGCGCATTGTTTGTGAATGATTGTTTCTTCACCGCGCCAGCTATTGTCCGCACTGCCACACCTAATCGGATTTCATCCAAATAACAGCATTGTCACAGTTGCTATGGATGATGACGAGATCCTCACTATAGCTCGAGTCGATTCCCAAGATGACCCCATTCAACTACCCGATTCAGTATTAGCAACATTGCGACAGGCAGATAAGTCGAACGTTGTGCTCATTGCATACCGAGACAATGCGATCACTCTTGATCAGTTAACAGAACTCGTTCCCAGTGTGCGGGAATTTCAATTGTTAGACGCCCTTTGGGTGCGCAATGGTCGATGGAGTTCTTTGATGTGCGACGACACAAACTGTTGCCCATGCGAAGGTAACGAGTTGGATGCTGTGACCGCAACGGATTTGGAATTTGTCTTGGCTGGCAGTGCGCCGTTTGCCTCACGCGAGGATTTGGCCAGCCGGCTTGAGAGTATCAAGTTAGACGCGGGCTCAATAGCCTTGCGCGACAAAGCATGCGAAGAGGTAAGTGTGCAATTTGAGAAAGAGCGACTAAAACACGAATCAAAAGTTCCAGCTAGAAGCACCTTTTTAGAGCTGCTGATGAATTGTTGGAATCAAAATGCGAAATGGGATTGGCAGGCACATGCGCTATTAACTTTGGTGGTAGCCGACATTCAAATGCGAGATGGGTTTTTGCGCCAAATGTTGGACCACCCGAAGCTACGTCTGCCGATTCGCACGACATTAATAAGTGCTATTAGTCAGGCACATGTTGAGCACGTGGCGCCACTAGCAACTGCATTGGCTGGGTGTGCCTGGCTAGATGGGAACGGCGCCTTGGCCACAGTTGCGCTTGATCGCGCATTAGAAGCGGACCCGAGTTATTCACTTGCCCGACTATTAGAACGAGCAATCAGTCATAATGTGCCACCTTCAGTTTGGACTGAATCGCTTGAAGCAGTTTCTTACGAAGAATGTTTGGCTGGGGCCGCCTAGAACAAAAATTCTTATTGCAACCGATATGCAAATGATGCCCATACGATTTTGTTTATTTATAAATGTTTGTTAGATTCTCCTTAGGTCAAGAGTGACGTCTTTAAGCCCTAGCTAGGCGTCCGGCAACCCTTCCACCGCGATGGGGTGCCCTAGGTGAAGACCTGGTCTTAGAGCACAGTGTTCTAAGGCAAGCGCGGGTCTTGCAAGCGCAAGGCCCCGGCGTCGATTATTCATCGGCCCCGAGGTTCTCCTTAGGTGCTGCTGTGTAATCGCCGAGACCACAATGCACAAGGAGCAAAAGAAATGTCAGCAACATGGTCATTTGAGACCCGTCAGATACATGCAGGGCAATCACCAGATAGCGCTACAAATGCGCGAGCACTGCCGATTTACCAAACCACGTCATACACCTTCAACAGCACCGAACATGCCGCAAACCTGTTCGGTTTGAAGGAATTTGGCAACATCTACACCCGCATCATGAACCCAACTCAGGACGCGGTTGAACAGCGCATTGCCAGCCTAGAAGGTGGCGTTGGCGCATTGCTAGTTGCCAGTGGCCAGGCTGCAGAAACAATCGCCATTCTAAACATCGCTGAAGCTGGCGATCACATCGTTTCAAGCCCAAGCCTTTACGGTGGCACGTACAACCTGTTCCACTACACCTTGCCAAAAATGGGCATCGAGGTAAGTTTCGTTGATGATCCAGACAACTTAGATTCATGGCGCGCGGCAATCAAGCCAAACACCAAAGCATTCTTCGGCGAGTCAATCTCGAATCCAAAGAACGACATCCTAGACATCGAAGGTGTTGCTGGCGTTGCACACGAATACGGCGTGCCACTAATCATCGACAACACTGTGGCAACCCCGTACTTGATCCGTCCGATCGAGTGGGGCGCAGACATCGTGGTGCACTCCGCTACTAAGTACATGGGTGGACACGGCACAGCAGTGGCTGGCGCAATCGTGGACAGTGGCAACTTCGATTTCGAGAAGAATCCAGAGCGCTTCCCGAACTACAACCAGCCAGATCCGTCTTACCATGGCTTGGCTTACGGTCCAGCTCTTGGCGTAAACGGCATTTTGGGCGCAAACCTTGCCTTCATTTTGAAGGCTCGCGTGCAGTTGCTTCGCGATCTTGGCGCTGCAGTAGCACCATTCAACGCTTTCCTAATTGCGCAGGGGTTAGAGACTTTGTCACTTCGCATTGAACGTCACGTCTCAAATGCGCAGAAGGTTGCAGACTTCTTAGAGGCTCACCCACAAGCTAAGTCTGTTAACTACGCAGGTTTGGCAAGCAGCCCTTGGCACGAGCGCGGCCTTAAGTACGCACCAAAGGGAACTGGCGCAGTGTTGTCCTTCGAAATTGAAGGTGGCATCGATGCAGGTAAAGCTTTTGTTGAGGCACTGGTACTTCATAGCCATGTGGCGAACATCGGTGATGTACGCAGCCTTGTTATTCACCCAGCCTCAACTACTCACTCACAGCTAACCGCAGAAGAGCAGTTAACTGCAGGTGTGACTCCAGGCTTGGTTCGTTTAGCTGTGGGCCTTGAGTTCATTGACGACATCTTGGCTGATATCGAAATTGGTTTCGCAGCCGCTAAAAACGTATAAGTACCGAAGTTCACTAAATGTCCTCATTTGCAGCAACATCCCTTCCAGTCACCGGTGCGTGGCTGGAAGGGATGTCTTTTGCATTTCGAAAGTTCGTTGACCTTGGCGAGTTTGAACTTGAAAGCGGATTTGTATTGCCGAACGTTCGGGTGGCATACGAAACTTGGGGAACGTACAACGGTGAAAATGCCGTATTAATCGAGCATGCTTTTTCCGGGGATTCACACGCAGTTGGTCCGAGCGCCGAAGGACAATTGAGTCCAGGTTGGTGGGGGGAAGTGATTGGTCCTGGCCACTGGCTAGATACCAATAAGTGGTTTGTCGTCTGTGCCAACGTCTTAGGTGGGTGTCAGGGCACAACAGGACCTTCAAGTATCGCTCCCGATGGAAAAGCATGGGGTTCACGTTGGCCCCGGGTTACCGCGCGAGACCAAGTTGCTGTTGAGGTAGCACTTGCCGACTTTTTAGGAATTGAAACATTCGCCAGCGCAATGGGCGGCTCAATGGGCGGCATGCGGGTACTGGAGTGGCTAATCATGCAACCAGGTCGAGTGCGTAGCGCCATGATTTCGGCGACTTCGGCAGTTGCCAGCGCTGATCAAGTGGCAACAAACACGACACAAATTACAGCCATTACCAACGATCCAAACTGGCACGGTGGTGACTATTACGACCAAGAAGTTGGTCCGATTACCGGCATGCAGTTAGCGCGTCAAATTGCACACATCAACTACCGCACTGAATACGAACTCGCGACCCGTTTTGGCACAGCCCGCCAAACTGGGGAAGATCCGTTTAGCTCTGGCGTAACTGGTCGCCATGTCGGTGCTGGGCGGTTCGCGGTGCAGTCGTATTTAGATCATCACGGGGTCAAGCTGGCAAAGCGCTTTGATGCTGGAACCTATGTCGCACTAACTGATTGCATGAATACTCACGACATTGCTCGAGGCCGAGGCACCGTAGTAGATGTGTTGGGATCAATTGACATTCCGGTAGTAGTAAGCGGAATCGACAGCGATCGACTTTTCCCGATCTATCAACAAGAGCAGTTGACCACGCTAATTCCAACCGCATCTGCTTTGAAAGTTGTACATTCACCGTATGGTCATGACAGTTTCTTGATCGAAAATGAGATGATTGGCGCACTAGTTCAAGAGACATTGGCGCACGTAACCAAGTAGGCCTGCCCGG
>JBAXKB010000044.1:0-8656 GCA_037137575.1 Actinomycetes bacterium | reverse complement strand
GGAATCACTGGAAACATTGCGCCGAGTAGTTGATGGCCCCAAACCGCTCCATTTTCTTGAAACCACTGAATCCCTGCTCCAGTAATTTGCAGGGCATCGAAGTCACCAGTTAGCCAAGCAGAAGTACCAACCGAACCAAAAGATCGATTCGCATGACGGAAGTAATCCGCCAATGGGAAAACGAACATCGTGCCGAAAAATAGCGTCATGGCACCCATTCGAATTCGCCCAGGAGTAAGTGCGAGAGTTGCGACCGCGAGTGTCGAAAGCACGGTAAAGAACCAAAATCGACTGGCAGACAATGGATTCGCGAGAATGAGCAAACCGATGCCAGAAAGTACCAAAGAAAAGTTTGCAATTGGATCTTTTGGGTTCTTTTTGCGCAAAAGAATTGCGCTAACACAGACGAGCAGTACGAGCGCCTGCGTTCCGGTCACGAACAATCCACTCTGTGCCTTAGTTAAACCTGCCGCACTCTTAGCTGCTGAAATGGCACCTCGGGAACTAAAGAAGGACTTAATACCGCCACCAGAGCGAATAGCGTAAAGGAGAGCTGGGAGCATCAAGATTGTTAAATTACGAACTCGAATTCGATCAAGATTTCTACTTACCGACTTCTGCGAATTTTGTTTGTGTGGTGCCTCTAGAAAAATAATCAAAATTATGGAAGCAATTAGCGTGCAGATCTGACCGAAAAATAAGTTGCCATTATCCACGACGAGTGGCCATGGAAATGATCCAGCCAAAATCTGACTTAAACCTGGCACTCCAACAACCCCACAATTGAATACCCAAATAACCAATACAACCGGACTTGGTTTAGGTTTGCGAAATTCCACGGTGAACATCAATGAAGAGACAACCATAAGGATGACTTGCATCAATACGATCTGACTATTCAAAATATCAGTTAAGGAAACTTGCAAGAAAGCCAGCCAAATCGGTCCAACAAAAATAAAAGCGAAAAGCGATTTACCAAAAGAAAGTTTCAGAGAATTAACTGATTTTTCTTTGACAATCACATCTTTGCTGTTTACTTTTTGCACTTCTTTTTGTCCTTAGCTACCTGAAACAGATTCATTGAATAACCGGACAATTTCGGCTGCCACTTTGGCATGGCCAGACTCAGCTAAGTGCAGTCCGTCACCCAGAATATCTGCCTGATCATCAATCACTGTGTTGATGTCGAGCGGGAATATTCTTGGGTTATGACTACGCTCAAGTTCTTTGGTAATCAAGCCAACGTATTTGCGCACGGTATTTAGTTCAATGAAGGTTGAGAAGATTCTGGGCTTCTGCGGGAACATCCAAATGGTCCGACAATTTACTGTGTTTAATGTTTCGGTGATCGATCGTACTTCGCGAGCAAAATCTGCCTTACTGGTATCTGGGCGGTAGAAACCTAGTATCCAGAAAAACATTTTGATAGAAAACTTCATGAAATGACGGATGCGTTGACGGATGCGCTTGACCAAACTACGGCTCTTGCGAGCGGCCGGGTTAAGTTTGCCCGCTCCACGCCAAGAAGGCGGAAGTATTTTGGCGAATATCCCTTGTGGCTGTGGCCAGGAATCACCAATGCCGGCCAAAATTAAAACTAAATCGTCTTCTGAAATCTCACGCGTCTTTACTGTTTCATTTAAATCTGCAATCTTGGCCAAATCTGATGTATAGAAGATAAAAGGTACCCCAAGACTTTCGGCAACCAAGCAGCCAAAAGTCTTTGCTTGTTCAACTGAATGCCCCGAAGCGGTTGAGCCGCCGATAATTGTTACTCTTGCCGGCTTCCACATTTTAAATGTGCCCCCAGTACCTAAGTTCGCTAATTTTGTAATTCTACCTAAGTTCTTGCATGGCATTTATAAAATGCTGACCATAATTTTCGATGGTGTAGTGCAAAATCTCTGGGTTTGACCGCACCCCGGTCCAATTGGCCCGACTTTCTGCCATCTTCTGCGCAATAGATTCAACTTCACACGCTGAAATGTAAACCCCTTGCATGTGTTGAATATCGTTAGAGATACCGCATTTCTGACTGACAACAACATTCAACCCACAAGTTAAAGCTTCGTTCACCACAAGCCCCCACACCTCGATAAACGAGGGCAGAATCAGGGTATTTGCCTTGCAATACTCAAGGATTAGTTCGTCCTGCGACCTATGCCCAATGAACTGTACGGATTCTCCTAGGTTAAGTTCGCTAGCGAGCTCCTCAAGCTGTGATTGAAGATCGCCTCGTCCTGCCAACCGCAAGGTGTCACCGGGCTGACGAATTTGTGCGAAAGCATTAATCAAATTAGCGACGTTTTTGCGGGTGATGAACTGCCCTACGTAGAGATATTTGTGTCCAGCAGTTTGCTCTTGCGCAGCGCGGTTTGCATTGACGCCCTCATAAAAATGAACGTGGTCAACTGAATTGAACCCGGTGTAAATCTTTTTTGGATTTACCCCCATGCCAATCAGGTAATCGGTGCAATCTGTTCCATAGGTCACTGACCAATCAAGTTTCTGATGAAACCATGAGCGAAGTTTGGAAACAAGCCATCCGGCATATCCACTTGACTGAGCCGTGGAGCCACAATGGCCGATTACTTTGATGCCACGCTTACGCGCGACTAGTAAGGCATAAAAATAAGCGGGAGATTCCCAACCACCGAGAACGAAATAATTCCAATCCTGTTTGAGCATCTTGCGCATGGCTCGGTTTGGAAAATAGATAGCGCGAGTTCCAATGGTCAAAGTGGGAGCATGAAAGAATTCAGTGTCTACACCGATTTCGGCTTTAGTCCACGCGCCAAAGCGACTCGCCTCGGGATCTCTGAGCATTCCCAATGTGATGTCAACACTCTTGCTCAGCCACTGCCACATCGGAATTCGGTATGGCGTAGCTACATTTGTCAGCCAGAATACTTTCGGTTTAACCCCAATGTTTGCTTCGGTTGTCATTTCACCCAGTCTGCTTTCCAGAAAACAGGGCTTTTAAGCTGATTTTATAGAGTTCAAATTTTCGTTTATTGCTCTTTCCCGTGAATTGCAGAATTGAATACACGACGAATTGCAAAAGCTTCTTTGCAAAATACCCCATCATGAATTTGAAAGTACTATTTCGCTTGATTGCCACGGAGTAAATAGCGGCATTGCGGCGATCGCGCCCATAAGCCCATTCGACATTTTCTCGATCAGAGTCTTCAACTTCGTACATGATCGCATCAGATACCCAGCGAATTTTAAATCCGCGATTAATTAATCGGAAGGACAAATCAGTATCAGACCCACCATGATTAAAAAACAAGTCCAAATAAACAAACCCAGATTTTAGAGCTGCGATAGGTATTAGCAGATTATTAGTCGCCGCTGTCTTTCTTAAAGTTCCGGTCGGCGTATTTGAAATCGGCCGAATCTTAGAATCTTTTACTACTTCACCCGCTGAATCGACTTCGCGGACAGGACCCACAATTAGGTCATCAGGAAATTCTTTGTGAACTGCAATCAGGTTTGAAAACCATTGCGGATCTGGGTACTCATCGTCGTCTATAAAAATTAGGTTCTCGTTAGCATCCATTTCCTGTAGAACTCGGTTACGAGCATGGGCGATGCCAATGCGTGGTTCGCGAACTATCAGAACATTTGGGTTTTCAGTAAGAACTAATTCGCCAGCACCATTGACTGCAATGACAATGCGAATACTTTCTGCGTGTTCGTGCAAGATTGGGGCAAACTTCTCTAAAAAAAGCTCTAAAGTTGGCCGAGTTCCTTTTGTGCAAATGCCGATTACATACTGTTCATCAAGCATTTTGGCCACCAGACTTTCCCAAGGAGAGGATGTTCAAAGAATACCAACAAAATCTGGCTTGGCTTGCCTTAGAACTTGCCTAGGAACAAAGGTAGAATTGCAATGCCCATCCCTGGCAGCGAAAAGGTAACTATGCGTGAGCTAAGTAAATTCGATGCAAGTGCCTACGATCGCGGGCGCAGTAAACTCTGGCAAATCCTTTGGTTCACTTTTTCATTTCTGATTTTCCAGAAGTTTTGGTTTCCGAATCGGTTTCGTTCATCAGCTCTTCGATTCTTTGGAGCAAGCGTTGGAAAGAACGTCTTCATCAGGCACGATGTTCGAATTATGTGGCCTTGGAAGTTTAAAGTTGGCGATAACTGCTGGCTTGGTGAGGGTGCTCGCTTTATCAACTTAGAGAACATTTTGATTGGTAACAATGTTTGCATTTCGCAGGAAGCAATGTTGTGTACCGGTTCTCATGATCACCGTAAGAGTGACTTCCCATACCGCAATAAACCAATCTCGATTGCAGACGGAGTCTGGATTGCAGCCCGTGCCACGGTATTGCCAGGTGTATCTATTGGCGCACAGTCTGTAATTGCAGCACAAGAAATAGTTCGCACAAACATACCCGCTAACAAGGTGTTACTCGATGGAAATCTTCGCGACATCGCGGAGCCTGCATGAAAGTCCTGCATGCGTTTACCTTGCAGTCCCCTGACAATGCATTTGGCGGCCCAATTCGGGTAGCTCTCAACTTAGGTCACGAACTTAAACGTCGCGGTGTTGAAGTAGAACTCGTTGGTGGTTGCCGCGGATATGAAACTACGCCAACTGACATTGAAAACATCCCTGCGAACTTATTCGCTGTTCGCCAGATCCATCCCAAGCTTGGATTCAGTGGATTGGTTTCGCTAAAACTACTTATTTGGGCTTGGCGCAGCGTCAAGTCCTACGATCTGGTTCACATACACATGGCTCGTGACCTGATCACACTGCCAATTGGGCTGATTTGTCGAATTCGTCGAATCCCGTTTGTAATCCAGGGTCACGGCATGATCGATCCGACGCAAAAATTGGCTGGCCGCATTTTAGATGCGTTATTTGTGAAACGACTACTTAAAAACTCAGCGAAACTTTTGTATTTGACTGAGCAAGAATCTAAAGATTTCCCCGCAGTTGCTGGCAAAGATCTAGCCAATCTAGCTTTTCTACCAAATGGAGTTCCAACACAAGCTGGGGTTACACCAAATACAACATCTGCTTTAAGCCAGACGGTCTCATACATTTCTAGGTTACAAGCACGCAAACGGCCACAGCTATTTGTGGAAATGGCAGCAAAGTTAATTCGTGATGGCGTGCAGTGTCAGTTCAAGATTGCTGGAGCGGACGAAGGCGAACTCGAACAAACACTAGAAATTATCAATTCTGATGAACTCTCTGGGAAAGTTGAATACCTGGGATCACAAGACCATGCAGGTGTCATAAAACTACTGCAAGAAACCAGCGTCTTAGTTTTGCCATCAATCAATGAGCCTTTTCCAATGATTGTTTTAGAAGCAATTTCTTGTGCGATCCCCGTTGTAATCACGGACACCTGCGGACTAGCACCATACATAATCCGAGGAAATGCTGGAGTTGTAACTGACGGTTCAGTTGATCAACTAGCACAGGCGACCAAGTTGATCTTGAGTGATCTGGCTAAGTATTCAACTAATGCGTTGACGCTAGCCCAAACTGAATTTTCCATGAGCCACATTGGGGATGAACTGCTCGCAATTTATGGCGATGCAACTAAAGCGAACTAATTACTTCTTAATTAAGTTCAAAACCCAGTCAACCCGCTGATTGCGTAGTGCTTCGGTGTCTGTGTTTGTAGTCCCCGAGTGCATTTCTTTATCTGTATCTTGCTTCGAAAGATCTTCAATGACCTTTGCCAACTCGGCAGGATTTCCCGCAACCACCCACTGCGCGTTAGGCAATTTATCTAAAACTTTTGCTGTGTTTCCGCCTGGAACCACAGCACCCAAAATTCGCTTACCTGATGCTTCATATGAAGTGAGCTTGGATGGCAGAGACATATCTGTAATTGTGGGAGCTTCATTAAGAAGCAATACATCACTGGCACTTAGAAGCGCGGAATAATCCTTTTCTTCAACCAACCCCATGAATTCAATTTTTGCATGAGATCCAGCCTGGACTTCGAGTTCACTGCGCTGACTACCATCGCCGACAAGGAGCAACTTTACTTTCTCAGAATTCACTAACTTGATGGCTTCAATTAGATTGCCTAGATCTTGTTTAAGGCCCATGTTTCCCGTGTGGGTGAGAATGAAATCGCGCTCATCCCAACCCATCATTTCGCGTGCTTTGCTCCGAGGAATCTGTTCAATGTTTTTAACCGAATAGTTTGGGGAAACTACAACTCGGCCAGAATCTACGCCAAGTTTAAGGATTGAATTAGAGAATGATTCGGTAATTGCAGCAACACTATCGGCCCGGGCTAGATACTTACTTTCTATTGCGCTCGCTAGACCCGCAACTTTGTCACCACCAGAAATATTTGATTGCGTTGTCGCTGCTGTCATTAAATCTTGAACCAATACCCCAAATGGAACTTTACGACGCCTGGCCAGACTTGAGGCGACAACCACATCACCCAGTGCTGGGCTTACTGCTAAGACCAGATCTGGCTTCAACCGGCGGCTCCGAAGCCAAGCCGAAACGAGAAATGTTGCCTCGTAAGCGATTCGAGCCAGTGCCGACATCTTGGCTGGAACGAACAATCGAGCGCGCAATACTTGCACCCCATTTAGGGTTTCAGTTCGATGTTCTTTGCCCTTGTACTCAGGAGGCACAGACCACTGTGGGTAATGCGGCAGTGCAGTAACAACAGTAACTTCGTTGCCTGCCTGCACTAGCTTTTCAGCTAAATCAGTCGTGTAGGGACCGCAGCCAGTAACTTCTGGAAAATAATTTACCGCGATTATGCAGATTTTTGCTGATGCGTTAGCCACGCTTCATTCTATTGCCCGGCCAGTGGCTGGAAACTAAGTCGCAAAAGTAGACATTAGAAATCCGTACCACGGGCTACCAGGTGATACGGATTTCTGGCCTAAAAAAGGTTTTACGAAATTTGCTCTCTTACTAAATACCAAGCTTGTTGAGTGCTGATTGAAGGGATTTCTGGAATCCATAGGAAGTGTAAGAAGCGCCACTGACACCCTGGATTTTGGCAGACTGCGCTGCGAGTGCTTGCTGGCGCAACAATGGAATGGACTGTTGCGCAATCATGACGGAATATTGTGCGCCATCAGGTGACTTGATGGTCTTAACGTCAACGATATGTTTGCCTCTAGCAATAACTTTCACCTGGACATACCCGAAGTTCACGTAAATCGAATTTCCCACTGCGGTACGAGATTTAGCGACAGTGGCCTTGACCTTGTGTACAACAACTGATTGCCCAGTGCCAATGTGACTTGGACTCTGCCCACTGGCGCTTAAAGCACCCATGTTCCCAACAGTTGATGCGCCAGCAGTTAACAAAGTTGTTCCAGCAATACCGGCGACGGTACCAAGTGCGAAAAATTGATTTCGTTTCATGATGCTCCCTTGTAGCGATAAATTAAGCATCGCAAATCGCCATCCAAGGGATGTACCCTTAACTGTAAAGAAAGCGTTAAGAAACGGCTTTATCGTCCTGAAATCCCGGAACCCACTGCTTAAACTCATCTATTACTGAGAATTCGGCCTCCAATTGGCATAAAACGCCAATGCTACCGAGCCATACTCGATGGATAAGTAGATAGTTTGGCGGCAGATTAATCTTCAGGCCGATCGCCCAATCTGGATTTCGTGGATCACTTGTGCGCGCGAATTGCTCGCGTAGCCACTCGCGGTTGTGTTTGAAAATTGGAACCTGAGCCGGCTCGGTAAATGGCGACAAATAATCGCGCAGTGCATCTGGATCGATAGAAATGCCTGGGCGAATGAAACCTTCAGCGCGCAAACCTGCTTCGATTCCGGCACTGTCTTTATCCATCGATACACGCAATAACGTACCCATCGCTAGGGGAAGCCCATCAGGCAATTCTGCAGATGCTCCAAAATCAAATACAGCTAACCGACCATCTGGCATCACGCGAAAATTGCCAGGATGTGGATCAGCATGCATAAGTCCAGCAATGCGTGGCCCGGAAAGTAAAAAGCGCAGGTATAGCCTGCCGTAAAGGTTTCGCTCGTCTTGGGTGCCTGACTCAATAATTCGAGCTAGTGACTTGCCCTCAACCCATTCGGTAATTACCACTTCATTGGCAGCAGATAACACGTGCGGAACAAAATAATCTTTGTGGCCATCAAAAGCTACGGCAAACTTGCGTTGCACCTTTGATTCATGAAGGTAATCGAGTTCCTCGGCGACTCGCAGTTTTAACTCGCCCAATAATGCCTTTAGATCGATGCCTGGAAATGCGAACGCAAAAATGTTACCCATGCGAGCAACCTGATTTAAATCCGACATAACAGCTTTTGCGGCGCCCGGATACTGAATCTTTACTGCCACTTCTCGGCCATCATGCCAAATCGCCCGATGCACTTGGCCGATGGATGCAGCAGCAGACGGAACATCAGCGAACTCTTGAAACTTGCTTCGCCATTCGGCGCCCAAACTTTTAACCATTTGCTGATTCACGCTCTTGGCCGACATCGGTGGCGCACTATCTTGCAATTTAGTTAAAGACTCGCGGTACGGTGCGACTAACTCTTCAGGAAGCGCAGCTTCCAGCACGCTGAGAACTTGGCCAAATTTCATGGCTCCGCCCTTGAGTGTGCCGAGAACTGTAAAAAGTTGTTCTGCAGTGCGGCGTTGGGCGCGAATCA
>JBAXKB010000043.1:0-8714 GCA_037137575.1 Actinomycetes bacterium | reverse complement strand
CCAAATTTTGAGGTACTCACATTTTCATCGGTGCCAAATTCCAAAACTTTGGAAAGGTTTGCGGTGGTTGTGGTTTTACCGTTAGTGCCGCTAACCAACACAATGTCGCGCCTAGCAGCCAGTTTTTTGATCGCGCCAGAATCTACGGTGAGAATTGCACGGCCGGTAATAGTTTCGCCGCGGCCACGGCCAAGTGCGCGGGAAGCTAAGCCAGTGAATTCACCAACAGCCGTTGCCACACCTAGGCGTAGCGATTTACTCATAAGTGCAGATTAGTCGGCAAAGTTGCCGCGGTAGTACTCAAACACCAAACCGAATACCCCGAACAATATGGTGGAAATGCCTAACACCATCATCCATTGGGCAAAGATGAAGCCAAGTACAAAGGTGAATGTTGATAGCCCGATCACAAATGGCCACCAAGAATGCGGCGAGAAGAAGCCGTAGTTTGAATCAGCATCTTCTGTATTTGCAGTTGGTACATCTTCAGGCAGCACACCAACACGGCGGCCGGTGAATAACGCGTAGAAACCGATTAGAAATGCCAAACCTGAAGTCAAAGCGATTGCAGTTGTGCCAATAACCTCACCAGTCATAAACCAGTAGATAACCGCAATTAGTGCGTAGAAAACTGAACCTGCGGCAAACAGCCGACCGCCGACGATCATTCGCTGCCTCCTGCTGCGCCACCAGCAACAACATCAACGATGTCTTTGCGAGTAGCTAAATCGATACCGGAAATTTCTGGATGATGTAAGTCAAACGCTGGGCGCTCACTGCGAATCCGCGGAATCGAATGGAAGTTATGACGCGGTGGCGGACACGATGTTGCCCACTCAAGTGATGCGCCCCAACCCCATGGATCGTCCACAGTAACTTTCGGCGCATACTTGTACGTCTTGTAGATGTTCCACAAGAACGGGAAGGTTGAAGCGCCAAGTAGGAATGCGCCCACTGTTGAAACCATGTTTAGTGTGGTGAAACCATCGCTGGCCAAATAGTCGGCGTAGCGTCGTGGCATACCAATCACACCTAGCCAATGCTGCACAAGGAATGTGGTGTGGAAACCAACAAAAAGTGTCCAGAAGTGCAGTTTGCCCAGGCGCTCATCGAGCATTTTGCCGGTGAACTTTGGCCACCAGAAATAGAAGCCAGCGAACATCGCAAACACAACTGTGCCAAACACCACATAGTGGAAGTGCGCAACCACAAAGTAGGTATCGCTCACATGGAAATCAAGTGGCGGAGCCGCCAAGATAACGCCAGTAAGTCCACCGAATAAGAAGGTGGCCATGAAACCGATGGTCCAAAGCATTGGCGTATCGAACGAAACCGAACCGCCCCACATTGTGCCGATCCAGTTAAAGAACTTCACACCTGTTGGCACGGCAATCAACATGGTCATGAAACTAAAGAACGGCAAGTTCACCGCGCCAGTTACATACATGTGGTGCGCCCAAACAGCCACGGACAAGCCAGCAATTGCGATGGTTGCAAATACCAAACCTTTGTAACCAAAGACTGGCTTGCGGCTAAATACCGGAAGGATTTCGGTAGCGATACCAAAGAATGGCAAGGCCAAAATATAAACCTCGGGATGGCCGAAGAACCAGAACAAGTGTTGCCACAAAATTGCGCCACCGTTTGCTGGGTCGAAAACTTGCGCGCCAAACTTTCGATCGGCTTCTAGCATCAACATTGCTGCGGCCAAAACTGGGAACGCCATCAAAACCAAAACGCTGGTTAGCAAAACATTCCAAACGAAGATCGGCATGCGGAACATGGTCATGCCTGGTGCGCGCATGGTGAAAATTGTGGTGATGAAGTTAACTGCGCCAAGAATAGATGCCATACCGCTCATGGTTAAGCCCATAATCCAAAGATCTGAGCCAACATTTGGTGAGTTCACCACACTTGAAAGCGGTGAATAAGCAAACCAACCGAAGGCTGCGGCGCCACCTGGAGTGATGAAACCAAGCACAACTGTGATGCCACCGAAAAGGTATAGCCAGTAACTAATCATGTTTAGTCGCGGGAATGCCACATCGGGCGAGCCGATTTGCAAAGGCATGATCGCGTTAGCAAAACCGGCAAACAGCGAAGTAGCGAATAAGAACAGCATCAGCGTGCCGTGCATGGTGAACAACTGGTTGTACTGCTCGTTACTAATGAACTGCAAACCTGGGCGAGCAAGTTCGGCGCGCATAATTAGCGCCATCAAACCGGCAACCAAGAAGAAAATAAATGAGGTGACCAGGTAAAGATTGCCAATAACCTTGTGATCGGTTGAGGTCATCCAGCTAACGATCAAACGACCTTTAGAAGTTTTACGCTTTGCTGGCGCACTTGGCGCGCTCGGCATTGTGTCAATGATTGGTTTATCGATGATTGCCATTATTTCGCTCCTGCAATTCGAGCATTTGGATTCTTAAGTTCGCCGGTTTGGTCTTTAGCTTTAAGTTCTTTCATGTGTGCGTCGTAGTCTGCGCGCGATACAACCTTCACATTGAACAACATGCGTGAATGATCGGTGCCACAAAGTTCAGTACATTTACCCACAAATGTGCCGATGCGATCTGGCGTGACTTCGAACTGATTGTTGCGCCCAGGCACAACGTCCATCTTCATCAAGAACACTGGCACCCAGAACGAGTGAATAACATCGCCGGATTCGAGCTTGAACAGAACTTTTTCGTTCACTGGCAACCAAAGATTAGGAGCAACTGCTGGCGTGCCAACGTCGTAAACTTTTTCTTCCACATAGTTGAAGCCCCAAGACCAACGCCACGCCTGCACATTAACTGTGTGGGTGTTTTTGTTGTCAATTCGCGTTAATACAGTTTGATCGCGGGCCGTAAAGTAGAACAAGCCCATAACCATGATGAGCGGCACAATTGTGTAGCCAATTTCGATCGGCATGTTGTATTTTGTTTGCTTTGGCACACTTTCGTCTTTGCGACGATAAACAACGATGGCCCAAATCAGTAAGCCCCAAACCAAAACGCCCACAATCATGGCCGCAATCCACGAACCCTGCCACAACGACAAAATGCGCGGGCCTTCTTTAGTTGCCGGAACTGGCATACCTAGGCGTTGATAAACGTTATCTGTCGAACAGCCACTTAACACAACAGTGCTTAGTACTACTGCAAGTGCGGCGGTTAACCGAGGCTTGATATTCACCTAACGCTCATCCTTAGTTTTGGGGCGGGTAATTGGCGCAACAAAACGCCAACTTCACTGTCTTTACCTTACCGTAATTGAGTTATATGCAGAGTTTGGGCGTAGCCTCGTCGAGTCACTCCTGCAAGGTTGGTGCGCGAAACTTGTGCGTTATTCGCGTGATTTATTCACTTGGTTGCACAATCGGTTTGCTGAACGCCGGTGGTGTTGTGAGCAACCCCACAATCAAATCGCAATAGTCGGCGCGATTTATTGGCACTGCGCCAAGTGATTCCAGATGATCAGTCATCCACTGCGTATCAATAATGCGCCGATGTTCATCGTTTATGATGCTGGCCAAATGGACGAGGGCAACTTTGGAAGCATCGCGTTCCGTATGGAACATTGATTCACCGGCAAAGACTCCCCCGAACTCCACGCCATAAAGCCCGCCAACCAATTCCTTCTTCGAATTCCACACTTCGATGCTGTGGGCATGGCCAAGTTGATGCATACGCGTGAACCCACGCACAACATCGGCATCTATCCACCCTTGTTCGCGTTCGGGATTACCGCAGGCCACCACCACTTGCTCGAAAGCTTTATCCACCGTTACTTTGAACCGCTTTAGCGATTTACGCAGTGAGCGCGAGATTTTGATTTGGTCCGGGTAAAAGATTGCCCGCTCGGCCGGCGACCACCAACCAATGCCGGTATCCAGCCTGCCAATCTTCATGGGCATCGGAAACAATCCACGCTCGTAAGCAGCCAGCAAAACATCGGGGTGATACGAGATGCCGAATTTGGTTAGCGCAATGCGCGAGTTTGGATCGTTCGAGAAAACTTCGTTTCCACTCATGTCGATGGCGCTAACAGCCAACAGGTCGAGGTCGGACGCAAATGTGCGCGGATCTGGAAAGTCGATTTCGCGCTCGGTGCTCATAACAACAGATTACCGAGCCTGGCCGACTTTTGAATGTTGCGGTTTAAGGCTGCGGACAGCTAATTAGGTTTTCGATATCCGTTACTGCCTCGTCGCCATAAGCGGTAGCAAGGCGCGAAAGGAACTCAGATTTTGAAAGTACAAACTCTTGAGTACCCACAGTTTCAATTACGTAGGTAGCAAGTAGTGAACCAATCTGTGCACAACGCTCGAGCGACCTACCCCACTGCAAGCCCATCAAGAAGCCAGCACGAAACGCATCGCCCACACCAGTTGGATCTTTAATCTCTTCTTCTTTAGCAACTAGCACTTTGATGTCGATGCCAGATTTTGAAGTTATGTGCGCGCCGTTTTTACCAAGTGTTGTTACCCGAACGCCAACATGATCCAGCACCTCTTCGGCCGACCAACCAGTGCGCTGCTCTATCAAACTTGCTTCGTATTCGTTATTGAATAGAAACGCGGCGCCATCAACCACTGCGCGAGTTTGTTCGCCATCTAGGCGCGGTAACTGTTGCGACGGATCAGCAATAAAGGCAATGCCTAGGTCTTTACATGCCTGAGTGTGTTGCAGCATCGCGGCCGGATCATCGGCGCCAATAAGCACATAACCGAGGCCACCACTTTGCGCGTGTACGTCTGCCAGGTTGAGCGCTGTAGATTCCGACATCGCACCTGGATAAAACGAGGCAATCTGATTTTGTTCTTGGTCTGTGGTGCACATAAAGCGCGCGGTGTGCGCAACGAGAGAAACATGTGCGTAGTCGCAGTTAACGCCGTGATGCACAAGCCAAGTGCGGTAGTCCACAAAGTCGTGGCCAACTGCAGCCACCAAAAGTGGATGACCACCAAGCACGCCCATGCCGAAACAGATGTTTGCTGCTACCCCACCGCGACGAATCTGCAAATCATCAACCAAAAATGAAAGCGACACATTGTGTAACTGCTCGGCCATCAACGAATCGTTAAACAATCCGGGAAATGTCATTAGATGATCGGTGGCTACGGAACCTGTGATGGCAATCTGCATGAACTAGAGCCTAACGAAAAGAACCCACAGCCAATGCGACTGTGGGTTCTTTGTAAAAAAGTTTTAGCAGAATGAATTTCCGCAAGCACATGAACTCTGCTTGTTTGGATTCTCGAGCATGAAACCCTGCTCTGCAATTGTGTCGACGTAATCGATGGTTAGACCGTTTACGTATTCAAGGCTCAACGGATCAACCACGATTGATACGCCATGTGCTTCTTGGAAGTAGTCGGTTTCAACATTGCGCTCATCGAATCCGATTTCCTGAGTCAAGCCCGCGCAACCGCCTGGGCGAATTGTTACGCGTAGTGACTTGTCGGCGCCATCGGCACCTGACTGCTCTAGGTATGACTTGATTTTGCTGGCAGCAATTTCAGTCAAAATAATTAGGTTCTCACCTGTGGCTGTTGCCTGAACTTCGGTGTTTGTGTCGGCGCTCATGTTTCTCCTTCAGCTTGTGAGCCTGGTTGTACTTGAAACAACCGATCAAACTCACAATGTATTCCTAGCGTACGCCACTTTTGGCTAAGTGCCACAATTTGCTTGGCTTACGCCCTACCCCAAGTTTTTGCCACGCGCGAAGCCATTGCCTGCAGGGTTTGACCAGGCTCACCAATCGCAACGTCGGCGCCAAATAACTCTTTCATTGAATACGCAGCATCAATGCCAGCACTGGCGCACTCGCGTTTACCCAATCGCACTTCGCCAGCGAGCACAATGCATGGTTTACCCACTGCTGAAACCGCAGCCGCTACCCCGGCCACAACTTTTCCGTGCAAACTTTGATCGTCCAAACAGCCTTCGCCAGTGATGATGATGTCGCTTTCGGCAATGTGTTGATCGAAGCCGACTGCTTGCATCACATATTCGATACCAGATTCGCGCACCGCACCCAAGTGAATGAGGCCGTAACCTAAACCGCCGCCACTACCAGCGCCAAGTGCCACCGCGGCATCTTTGCCATCGCCGCGTTTGCCAACTAGTTGCGCAAAATCGCGCAGTGAAACTTCAAGACGCATAACTAGTTCGTCGGTGGCACCTTTTTGCGTAGCGTAAGTTGCGGTGGCGCCGCGACCACCAAGTAACGGATTATCAACATCGGTGACAACTACAATCTCCACGCCAGCAATGCGCGCTAACGCAGGCGCTAAATCAACTTCAGTTACAGAACGCAAAGCCAAGCCGCCAGCATCAAGCGAACTGCCCTGCGCTGTTGCGCCAAGCGCGGCCCACATGCCGGCACCTGCATCGTTAGTGGCGGTGCCACCAACGCCGATCGTGATGTGGGTGGCACCTGCATCAATCGCTGCGGCAATTAGCTGACCCACACCAAAACTTGAAGTAACTCCAGCATCGCGTTCATCAACAGCAAGTAGATGCAGTCCGCACGCCCCGGCAGATTCAATCCACGCCCGTGTCCCAGCAATGGCAAACTCTGCCGGAATCTCTCGGCCAAGTGGATCGCGCACAATCATTGGCACGCTTGCAGCATTGAATGCATTCATCGCCACATCTAGAAAACCTGGGCCACCATCACAAACAGGTAGCACCACAATTTCATCGCTCGGGTGAGTTTGTAACCAGCCAGCGCGAATCGCTTCGCTGGCCTCCAGCGCAGAAAGTGTGCCCGTAAAACAGTCTGGGCTAACTAAAACTCGCATGAGCGAACGGTAGCATTAGTGACATGACAAACGAATCTTCAGATGGCAAAGGCCGACCAACACCAAAGCGCAATGAATCCGAAAAAGCCCGTAAACAGGGTTTAGCTGCAACGGGAAATGACAAGGCAGGCCGTAAAGCAGAACGCATGCGCCAGAACGAAGCACGCTTCTCGGCTCGCACCGGGTTGCTGCGCGGTGACGAGCGCTATTTCCCAGCTAAAGATCGTGGCCCAGTTCGTAAAGCTGTTCGTAACTATATTGATTCGCGTCGCACAGTTGGCGAGTTTTTCGTGCCGATGGCATTCCTTGTGATCCTTAGCAATATGTTTTTAAACAAGGAACAGCAGATACTACTTACCAATGCGTGGTTATTTCTTTTACTTCTGCTGATTATCGATTCCATTTTTATTGGTATTCGCGTAAACGCAGTTATCAAACGCGACTACCCAGAAAAGTCAGAACGCAAAGGCATCGCGTTCTACGCAATCATGCGTGGCTTACAGCTTCGCAAGTTCCGAATTCCACCAGCAACAGTTAAATCTGGTGGACGACCAATCGAACCTAAAAAATAAGGCAAGTGCTCGCCCCAGAGTTAACCTGCTCGTTATCAAATTCGACCTGCCTAAGTCACAATTTCCGACTAGCCTGTCGGTATGGAATTTAGGTATTTAGGTAACAGCGGTTTAAAGATTTCAGAAATTGCCTATGGCAACTGGATCACACATGGCTCACAGGTTGAGGAAGACACAGCGCAATCTTGTATAAAGGCAGCGCTTGATGCTGGCATCACCACATTCGACACAGCAGACGTTTATGCAAACACTGCAGCTGAGTCGGTGCTGGGTCGTGGGCTAGCTGGCCTTCGCCGCGAGTCACTGGAAATCTTCACCAAGGTCTACTGGCCAACTGGCCCAGGTGGCCCGAATGATTCAGGCTTATCGCGCAAACACATCATGGAATCTTGTCACGCATCGCTAAAGCGTCTTGACACAGATTACGTCGACCTTTACCAGGCGCATCGTTTTGATTACGAAACTCCACTTGAAGAAACACTTCGTGCATTCGACGATCTAGTTCGGCAGGGCAAAGTTCTTTATGTTGGCGTTAGCGAATGGTCGGCTAAGCAGATTAATAAAGCAGTAAAAATTGCTACCGAAATGGGATTTGATCGCATCATCTCGAACCAGCCACAATATTCAGCCATCTACCGTTCCATTGAGGGCGAAGTTGTACCAACATCGCGCAAGCACGGAATTGGCCAAGTTGTTTGGTCACCAATGGCGCAGGGTGTGCTCACCGGCAAGTACTTGCCCGGCCATCAGTTCCCAGAAGGTTCACGCGCGGCATCTGAAGCGGGCGAACGATTCATGGGCTGGCTCACCACTGAAGAAACTTTGACTGCAGTACAGGAACTTCGCCCAATTGCTGAACTTGCTGGACTAACTATGGCTCAGCTCGCAGTTGCTTGGGTATTGCAGAATGACAATGTGTCATGCGCAATTGTTGGTGCATCACGACCAGAGCAGGTTACAGAAGCAGTTGGCGCAAGTGGCGTGAAACTCAGCCCAGCAACAATGCTTGCCATCGATGAGGTTCTCGAAGGAATCATAGTTAGCGATCCAAAGTCCTCTTCATCGCCTAAAACACGCCCTTAAGTATCATTTTGGCAATCTGCCTCAAATCCAGATTGCTTGCGTGCTACTGTTCATTAACTCGCTTTGACAGCGAAGTTCGGTGAAATCCCGACGCTGTCCCGCAACTGTAAAGTGGTCCGCCACCAGCCAGGTCGCCTGTCAAAACGATTGCCTTAACAACTCTCGAGGAAGAGTTCGTCGGAACACATCCTGTGATTCGCCGGTTTTTTCTTCGCTTACACAGGAGACAAAATGAATAAAAAATTCATCCTGCTAGCGATTTC
>JBAXKB010000042.1:0-9141 GCA_037137575.1 Actinomycetes bacterium | reverse complement strand
GCCACAGATAAGGCGCGCTCGTCTGCTGTGAAGATACCAAGTGCTTCGCGGGTTTCTAGCGGCAAGTAATCAAGCGCTAGGCGACGGAAGATGTAATCCATCATGGACTGCGCCATGCGAATATCCTTATCATCTGTCATACCTGCTGGCTCAAAACGCATGTTGACGAACTTAGAAACAAATGCTTCTAGCGGCACGCCGTACTGCAATGCGATCGAGATAGCTACTGAGAAGGCGTCCATCACGCCGGCCAAGGTTGAACCCTGCTTGCCGAGTTTCAAGAACACTTCACCAAGGGCGCCATCGTCATAGGCACCAGCGGTTAGGTAACCCTCTGCGCCACCAACACTAAATGAGGTGGTGCGACTGTTACGTGTCTTTGGCAAGCGCTTACGCACTGGGTGTGACAATGCTGTTGCTTCGCCAGTCGGTGCTTGCGCATCCTTAGCCTTCGCATCAGAAAGTGGCTGACCAACTTTGCAATTATCGCGGTAGATGGCCAGAGCCTTGATGCCCATCTTCCAAGCTTCGAAGTAGATTTCGGCTACTTCTTCAACAGTGGCTGATGCTGGCATGTTCACGGTCTTGCTGATCGCACCTGAGAGGAACGACTGACACGAAGCCATCATGCGCACGTGACCCATAGGAGTGATAGCACGCTCGCCCATTGCACAGTCGAACACTTCGTAGTGCTCTGGCTTTAGGCCAGGAGCATCTACCACGTGACCGTTGGTGGCAATGTATTCAATAATTGCTTCGATGGTCTCTTCGGTGTAGCCCATGCGGCCAAGTGCGCGTGGAATGGTCTGGTTCACAATCTGCATTGAACCGCCGCCTACTAGCTTCTTGAACTTAACAAGCGAGAAGTCTGGTTCGATACCGGTGGTGTCACAGTCCATCATGAAGCCGATAGTTCCGGTTGGTGCAAGCACGGAAGCCTGCGCATTGCGCCAGCCGTTCTTTTCACCAAGCTTGTTACCTTCTTGCCATGCGGCTGTCGCTAGCTTTAGCACGTCGCCATCAAGACTTGTTGATGGCTTCAATGCCTCTGAAGCAGCCTGGTGCTTGCGCATTACTCGCTTGTGCGCATCAGCGTTACGGGCGTAGCCATCGTAAGCGCCGACAATCCCTGCTAGTTCTGCGCCGCGCTTGTAGGCCGTGCCAGTTAGCAGCGATGTGATACTTGCAGCAAGTGAACGACCTTCAGCGCTGTCGTAAGGCAAGCCAGTTGCCATCAACAATGCGCCAAGGTTTGCGTAACCAATACCTAGCTGACGGTAAGCACGAGTTGTCTCACCAATTGGAGCTGTTGGGAAGTCAGCGAAACAGATGCTGATATCCATCGCAGTGATGATGTATTCAACGGCCTTAGCAAATGTTGCGCCATCGAATGTGTCGTCGTCTTTCAGGAACTTCATCAAGTTAAGTGATGCCAGGTTACAAGAAGAGTTATCAAGACTCATGTATTCAGAACATGGGTTCGATGCGTTGATGCGACCGGTCTCTGGATTGGTGTGCCAATCGTTGATGGTGTCGTCGTACTGAATGCCGGGATCAGCACAGGCCCAAGCAGCCTGCGTCACCTTGGCAAATAATTCGCGAGCGTCAACTTGTTCGATGATTTCGCCAGTTGAGCGGGCGCGCAAACCGAAGTCTGTGCCATTCTCTACTGCCGTCATGAATTCATCTGAAACGCGTACTGAGTTGTTTGCATTCTGGTACTGAACCGAAACGATGTCTTTGCCACCGAGGTCCATGTCGTAACCTGCGTCGCGAAGCGCACGAATCTTGTCCTCTTCGCGAACCTTGGTTTCGATGAATTCTTCGATGTCTGGGTGATCAATGTCCAGAACAACCATCTTGGCCGCGCGACGGGTTGCGCCACCGCTCTTGATCGTTCCAGCTGACGCATCAGCGCCACGCATGAACGAAACTGGACCAGATGCGGTTCCGCCTGAGTTCTTTAGCAGTTCCTTACTTGAACGGATGCGACTGAGGTTAAGACCAGCGCCTGATCCGCCTTTGAAGATCATGCCTTCTTCTTTGTACCAGTTCAGAATGCTGTCCATGGTGTCGTCAACACTGAGGATGAAACACGCGCTGACCTGCTGTGGCGAGGAGGTGCCCACATTGAACCAGACCGGCGAGTTAAAGCTAAATACCTGGTGCAGCAACATCCAAGTAAGTTCATGTTCGAAAACATCCGCATCAGCCGGAGTTGCAAAGTATCCAAACTCGCGACCAGCTTTTGTGTAGGTGAGCACTACGCGGTCAATTAACTGACGCAGTGAAGTTTCACGCTGTGGGGTGCCAACGGCGCCACGGAAATATTTTGTTGTCACGATTGTTGATGCGTTGATACTCCAGAAGTCTGGGAATTCGACACCGCGTTGTTCGAATACGGTTTCGCCAGTCTTCCAGTTTGTCTGCACAACCTCGCGAGCTTCCCAAGTGACATCGTCATATGGGTGCACACCTTCAGTGGTGTACAAACGGGTCATAGTTAGGCCTTTGCCTGTTGTCTTGCTTGCACTTACTGGTGCGTTGACCATGTCGGTCATGTTTCCTCCTACGGATTCAATGTGAGTGTGCATCGCGTTGCCGCGATTGGCGCTTACCCCTTGAAGTGTTTTCTGTTGTGTGTTTTCAGTTGTTGTTTCGTTGGTATGAGAAGTGCTTTGGGGAAGCAAAGTTTGGGTTAAATCGGCGGCCCTGCGGTTACCGATTTACTAGTTCTTAGGTCTTCAATTTCGAGTTCGAAATCAGCTAGTGAATCAAATGAGCGATACACACTTGCGAACCGCAAGTAGGCAACTTCATCTAGTTCGCGCAGCGGGCCCAAAATTGCGAGCCCTACTTCGTTACTTGGAACTTCTGCGCTTCCGGATTGACGAACAGTGTCCTCAACTCGAGCTGCCAGAACCGCTAGATCGTCATCAGAAACTGGGCGACCCTGACAAGCACGGCGCACACCTTTGACGACTTTGTCGCGGCTAAACGGTTCAGCTACCCCGTTGCGTTTCATCACTGACAAAGTGATGGTTTCAACAGTTGTGAACCGTCTTGCACACTCTGGACATTCACGGCGGCGACGAATGGCGTTACCGTCGTCACTGCTGCGTGAATCTACAACCCGTGAGTCGTCATTTCGGCAGAACGGACAATGCATGTCTGCCTCCTATGACCTCTGACGGGCCCGATTTGACGCCTACCCCAACATGTTGGGGTGACTTCACTTCGATTCCGAGTGTTACTGGTGTTACTGGTGGTGCTAAAAGTGTTTAAAGTGCCTGTTGTTACAGGTTTTCCACCAATTCTGTTCCGTTCCTGGGGACACCCTGGGGATATCCTGTGGGGATTGAAACACAATATGTTGTGCTTTCACACTTGCATAACCACTAGATGTGCCACTTTAGGTGCAGAAACAAAACAATGCAAGCGAATCGTCAAAATTAACTTTTTTGGGCGTGTCGCGATTGTTGTAAAAGCGAGAATTAGTTACCAATAGGGACAATTACACCCTGGCCAGGCAAGATGTCGCTGTCGGCAAAGTGGTTAAGCTGCCTGATTTTGTAGACAGTCTCGCGTGGATCTGCATTAGGAACGGCAGACTGCGCAATACTCCAAAGTGACTGCCCGGGCTGTACAACCACAATCTTGGTTGTGGGCGCGGTACCTACTGCGGCAGCCCCATGTCCACCAAAAAGCCACAACATAGTGGCAAGTGGCACCAGCACTAGCAAAGCAAGCACTCGACGACCGCGCTTTGTCAGCCGAACGCGAGTCTGATGTCCAGCTTGCACAGCCTGCCATTGCAACCGGCGAAGATCTGCAATTCGCTGCGCCTCTGCAGCGTCAACCAAACGCAAGTGACCTTTGTTGGTCGATCGAGCGCCCAGTGTTGTTGCGGTTACGGTGTTGCTAGCCATTTTGACTCCTTAGTACTTGCAAGATTTATCTTGCTTTTTCTGTTCGAACATCTGTTCGATTAGAACCTATGTTCAATTTGTACACCATGGCTACGACACTTGCAAGTTATTTTTGAACAAATGTTTGATTTTCGTCCTTACATGCTCTAAGGTCGTAACAAGAGACCCCAAGAAAGGCTTAAACAATGGGAAATTCCAGTAACAGCTCGAGCGACACACCTGAGAACAATGTCGTGCCACTGCCCGATACACCTGCCGGCGACGACGGATTAACCGCTCGTCAGCGCAAAATCTTGGATTTCATCAGTTCCGCTACCGCTGATCGTGGTTATCCACCCAGCATGCGCGAAATTGGCGAGGCTGTTGGTTTAACCAGTTCTGGCTCCGTTGATTACCAATTAAAGATTCTGCGCGGAAAAGGCTTTATCACTCGCGATGCCAATCGGGCCCGCGCCTTAGAGATTGTCTCTGCCAATACAACTGGAGTACCTGCGCACCTTGCAGAGGGTGACTTACTCCCAGCAGCTGCCTACGTACCACTTGTCGGCCAGATCGCTGCCGGTGGCCCAATTTTGGCTGAACAATCCGTTGAAGAAATTTTCCCACTTCCCAAGTCACTTGTTGGTGAAGGTACGTTGTTTATGCTCACTGTTAAAGGTGACTCAATGATTGACGCAGCTATTTGCGATGGCGACTTTGTAGTTGTGCGTCAGCAATCCACCTGCGAAAACGGCGACATTGTTGCCGCGCTTCTCGATGATGAAGCAACGGTAAAAACTTTCAAGCAGCGCGATGGTCATGTTTGGCTAATGCCACACAACCCTGCATACGAACCTATTTTGGGCGATCACGCGCAAATCATGGGCAAGGTAGTTTCAGTACTTCGCAAGATGTAGTTAGTCGCCGTATTGTTCATCTAATCGGCGCAGTGCAGCGAGCACGCTGGCTTTATCAGTGGTCCAATACATCTCAGGAAGAGATTTACGCAGGCGTGATCCATAGCGGGCATTAGCTAGTCGGCCATCTAAAATCGCGGCTACTCCACGATCATCCATCGTACGAATTAGGCGACCCACCCCTTGGGCTAACAAAAGTCCAGCGCGCGGAATCGACACCGAGTTGAAGCCACTTTCGCCTCGCTCATCAGCCCTAGCGGATCTAGCCGCATAGACCGGCTCGTCTGGCCTTGGAAACGGTATTCGGTCGATTGTGACCAAGGTGCAGGTTGCGCCAGGTGCGTCAATCCCCTGCCAGAACGAACGCGTACCCAACAAAATAGCCCGCGGATTGGCTTTGAATTTTTCAACAAGTGCAGGGGTTGGATCGCCACGCTGCGCGACGATTAGCGGGCGATCTTCTCTTCCTGCGAACCGAATAGCTAAGTACTCGCCAGCGCGTTCCACTGAACGCCAGGACGAGAACAGACACAAACTGCGACCACCGGCTGCGTCAATCAACTCGGCAAGTTCATCAAAGACTTCTTCAGCCACCCCATCTTGAGTTGGATTCGGCAAGTGGCTTGCACAATACAAAATTCCCTGACGTTCATAATCGAACGGGCTACCCACATCAAGTGCTTGCCAATCGATCTTGTCCTCACCCCAAGGGTCGTCATCTACCTCTTCTTGGGCAACATCGTCGAATTCTGGGATCTTCTTTTCAGCAATCAGGCCAACAGCGCGAGCGGTGTCGTCCATCGAGCCCGCGATTTGCAGTGTGGCACTGGTGAGCACAACAGTGCTCTCTTTAAAAAGTGCTTCGCGTAAATATCCAGCAACAGTAAGTGGTGCATGGTGCAACATTGGCGCGCGAGTTTTATCGAGCCAAGTCACGCTGTGCGCATCGGTGCCCAGTAGCGCACCAGAGACCTCAAGGATTTCACTAACTGCAACTTTGGCGCGCTGTTTGGCCGCTGAAGTTTCTGGATCGTCAGTGCTCGAGATAATCATCTCGCCACTTGCAACTTTGCACACATCGCGAACATCTGTCAGACATGCATGTAACGAGCCCACGACTTCACTGATTCGTTCCACTGAAAATGATGTGTCGTAGTTATCCAGTGTGCGCCCAAGATCGTCTGCCACTTCTAACATGCGTTCGTGTGTGGCAGGCGAAATAAATTTACGAATCAATCCGGTGGCTCGCTCGATCGCGACTACATTTAGTTCCCCTGAAAGCGCTTTGGTTGTTTGATCAACTAGTTCGTGCGCTTCATCGATAACCACGATGTTGTGGTCGGGCAGGATTGGCACTTGCTCAATAACATCAAGTGCCAACATGGTGTGATTAGTTACCACAATCTCGCTCTGATACGCCTTTTCGCGCGCTATCTCGGCAAAACATTGTTCGCCCCAAACGCACTTATTTTTGCCAATACATTCGCGGCCAGAAACACTCAGACTTCGCCAAAGTCTGCCATCAATCTCGTCACCGAAATCGTCCTTGTCGCCTGTTGGCGTGCTAGCAATCCAAGTGCGCAGTTTCTTTGCTTGGCGAGCGAGTTTCGAAGTGCTTTCTTCAAACAGCGATAAGTTTTCTTCATCGGAATCTTTGCCGGCGTCGCGATTAAATTTATCGAGACACACATAGTTGTTACGGCCTTTGAGAACGGCAAACTCAACATCTTGTGGCAACAGTGGGGCAAGAGCTTTCATGGCCTTTGGCAAATCGCTAGTCACTAACTGCCGTTGCAGCGCAATAGTTGCGGTGGCAATAATGGTGCGACTCTTTGCACTGCCCTTCGTGCCAAATGCGGCTCGCACAATCGCGGGCACTAAATACCCAAGCGATTTACCGGTGCCGGTGCCGGCTTGGACTAAAAGGTGCTGGCCAGACTCCATAGACGACGCGATTGCGTTGGCCATCTCATGTTGCCCATCTCGGCGCATACCGCCAAAACTTGCCACCACAGCATCGAGTGCTTGATCTACCGATAATTCACTCAAAGCCTTGGCCCCTAATTTGGAAGCGATTCGAGTTCGTCGGCCATCGCTGAAGGTACCTTACCAACAACAACTGACCCGATCTCAGTATCTGTGCGCGATAGCACCGAACCTTCGCGATAAATGCGCGCTAATAGCTCGCCACGGTTGTACGGAATGCAAACCTTGATGTCCACTTGAGGGTCAGGTAACTGTGCTTCAATAGTTGCCAGTAGCTCGTCAATCCCCTGCCCAGTTAAGGCCGAAACCGCGATGCTGTTGCGTTCGCGTAGCAAAAGGCGATCCAACACATAGGGATCAGCCGCATCCGCTTTATTGATGACAACAAGTTCTGGAATATGAGTGGCGTCGATTTCGGCAAGCACTGCTCGAACCGCGGTGAGTTGACCCTCAGGATCTGGATCTGATCCGTCAACGATGTGCAGAATTAAATCGGAATCCGCGACTTCCTCAAGTGTGGATCTAAAAGCCTCAACTAGTTGGTGCGGTAGCTCGCGCACAAACCCAACAGTGTCGGTCAGGGTGTATTCACGTCCCGTTGGAGTGCGTGCCTGACGCACAATTGGGTCCAGCGTGGCAAACAAAGCGTTCTCCACCAAAACACCAGCTGATGTCATGCGGTTCAGCAAACTGCTCTTGCCGGCATTTGTGTAACCGGTGATCGCCACACTTGGCACACCACTTCGATGCCTCGATGCTCGCTGCGTAATTCTTGCGGTGTGCATTTGGGCAATCTCGCGACGAAGCTTCGCCATTGATTTACCAATACGACGTCTATCCGTTTCAAGTTTTGTTTCACCCGGGCCACGAGTACCAATACCGCCACCCTGCGAGCCCACACGACCGCCCGTCTGGCGACTCAAGGATTCACCCCAACCACGCAGGCGCGGCAACATGTATTGCATCTGGGCCAAACTCACTTGCGCTTTACCTTCACGGCTTCGGGCATGCTGAGCAAAGATGTCCAGAATCAACCAAGTGCGGTCGACAACTTTAACTTTGACTACAGACTCCATTTTGCTGAGTTGACTTGGCGAAAGTTCGCCATTACAAACCACAGTGTCGGCTTCGCTGTTTTCAACAATTTGGCGAAGTTCCTGCAATTTTCCTGAACCGATGTAGGTTGCTGGATCTGGGCGATCACGGCGCTGGATTAGCGCGTCCAAGACCTGCGAACCAGCGGTTTCGGCAAGTGCGGCTAATTCAGCCATCGAACGATTTGATTGCTCAGCTGTGCCATCGGACCAAACGCCGATTAGCACTACGCGTTCCAGACGGATTTCGCGGTATTCAACTTCCGAGATGTCTTGAAGTTCGGTACCAAGTCCAGCAACGCGGCGCAGGGCTGCTCTGGCCTCTAGGTCGAGTTCACCATCGTTGGGTTCTGGCGAATGCCCAACTACGAAATCTGCCATTGCTCACCTATTAGGTAACCACTAGAGACAAACTCTGCTGGGCCGCGCAGAACTAATGTGCCTTCATCAACACTGTCAACAAAAAGTGTGCCGCCTACGACATCGACTTGAACTGTCCAATCGGCTGGCAAATTGTTACGCACCGCCCACACATATGCCGCAGCACATGCACCCGATCCGCAGGCCAACGTTTCGCCAACACCGCGCTCAAAGGTACGCATTTTGATGTGTACCTCGTCGATGCCTTCAATGAATTCAACATTGGCACCATCAGGAAAAATCTCAGTCGGTGCAATGTGTGGTGCCTCTAGTAAAGAGCCAACACCGTGCACATCGTCAACCACTGTTACGCAATGTGGATTGGGCATAAACACTGCGGCGCCGGGCCAATTTGAAATCTCTGTTGTAACAATTGGGGTTGCATCGATTAACGACCTACCAGGCATACCCATAGTGATTGCAATGTTCTTGAATTCTGTGTCGTGCGGATCCACAAAAGCTTTCACTGTGCCGGCGCGAGTTCCAATTGTGAACTCACCTGGTGACTCAAGTTGATGTTCGACTAAGTAACGTGCAAATACTCGAAGGCCGTTACCACAAGTTTCAGCGAGCGATCCATCAGCATTGCGATAATCCATGAAGTAATTCGCATCGGTAATTCCGAATTCGCTAGCTTTTGCTACCCGAAGTAATCCATCGGCGCCAATACCGGTGTGGCGGGCGCACAGGTGGGCCACCTGAACTGGATGCAAATCAATTGAGTTTGAAACAGCATCAATAACCACGAAGTCATTGCCCGTGCCATGTGCTTTCAAGAAAGCAATCTGCTGTGTACTCATCTAGTTAAGTGTAAAC
>JBAXKB010000041.1:0-9326 GCA_037137575.1 Actinomycetes bacterium | reverse complement strand
TCGTGATGGTGATTCCCGTGGTTTCCGTGATCGTGATGACCGCGCTGGTTCTGGTCGTCCGTCTCGCGATGGTGATTCTCGTGGCGCAGGTCGTCCAAGTTCCGGTCGTCCGTCAACTGGTCGCCCAGCTCGTGATGGTGATTCTCGTGGCTTCCGTGATCGCGACGATCGTGGTGGCGCAGGTCGTCCACGTCGTGACGATGCTCGTGGTTTCCGTGATCGCGACGATCGTGATGATCGCAGTGCGCGTTCACGCCGTCCATCCGGGGATGCGCCGATTATTGCCGATCACATCACCGGTGAAGAACTTCCGCGGGCAGTCCGTAATGAACTTCGCACCCTGCCAGATGGTTTAGCGCTTCGAGTGGCTCGCCACATGGCTGCTTGTGTCGAGTTGGCAAATGTCGATCCAGAACTGGCTTGGCAGCACGCAAAAGCAGCTCTAGATAAGGCATCTCGTATTGCGGTTGTTCGTGAAACCGCAGCAGGAGCTGCATATAACGCAGGTCATTTTGCCGAAGCACTTTCCGAATATCGCGCTGCAAAGCGGATGACGGGTAACAAGGAATACTGGCCAGTTATGGCTGACTGTGAGCGGGCACTTGGCCGGCCAGGTAAAGCAATCTCAATGGCAAGCGACCCAATTGTGGCTGGACTATCTATTGGGGGTCGCGTCGAGATGCGCATCGTTGTTTCTGGTGCCCGTCTGGATCAGGGTAATAAGGAAGCAGCACTGGCGACCTTGCAGTGTCCGGAATTGAATAAGCCGGCTACTGAACCTTGGGCTGCGCGCATTCGTTATGCCTATGCCGACATTTTGGCAAGCATGGATCAAACTCAGGAAGCTATTGAATGGTTCCATCGCGCTGCTGCGGTAGATCTAGAAGAGCAGACTGATTCAGATCGGCGTATTGCGCAGCTTGAAGGCAACGTTTATGAAGAATTCGATAACGACTTTGTGTATGAAGAATACGCAGACGACGAAGACGAGTAATTCCACAACCTGCTTGCGTCCACAATTCCAAAAGCGAATTTGGTCGCAATCCTGTTGGAGCGCAAACTGAAATCTCACTAAATCTATTAGGAGGTTTCATGGCCAGCACAAACTCGGATTTTGCTGATTGGCAAAACTCGGTCCTTTTGGTCGGACGCGTTACCAGCGAAGCTGAGGAAATTGTATTGCCTAGTGGTGAAACATTGGTTCGATTTAGAATCGTCGTGCCAAGAGATAAGCCAATTACCAAAACAACCGTCGACACCATTGATTGCGTCACATTCAAAGCGCTCTCGCAGCGAAAAGCTCGAGGACTAGCCGTTGGCGATATCGTTGAAATCAACGGTGAGCTGCGCAGGCGTTTCTGGAAATCGGGTGCTGGGGTAGCGTCTCGGGTTGAGGTAGAGATTAGTTCACTTAAGGGCCTTAAATAGTTCAGAATTTTCCAGTGGAATTCAGGTTAAATTTGCTTTCTCATTCAGCGCAACACCGAGGTGTTAGATAAACTTGCAGAAATGGTAAGCACATAGGGGATCAAATGTCAGTTCTAAAAACTAAGTCAGATTCAAAGGCCTTGCGTTCATTTGGCGCGGCAACTGCACTACTCGTTGCAGTAACACTTTCCATAGCTCCAGTCTCTGCAGAAACAACTGTTAAACGTGCACCAAGCGCGCCCGTTTTGCAGTCACTCGTAGCTGGCGATAAATCCTTCACAATCACAATCTCTGCCCCAACCGATCCGGGCACATCAGCAGTAACTCTTTATAGCTTCGCGCTTAACGATGGCGCTTGGCGCACACTCGGCGCTGCAAATATCGCAGACACAGCAAAAGTCGTTACAGTTGCGGCAAACGATGTTGATTACAACGTAAAAGTCCGAGCAAAAAATTCAACTGGCTGGGGCGGCGTCTTAGATGCTGGAACAGTTCATCCAGTTAAACCAGCTCCGATTTATCCTGGCGCACCAACCATGGTCTCTGCTTACGACCAAGGCTGCCACATTACAAGAGTTGAATTTGTGGCTCCAGCAATTACTTTTGGAAAAATTACTCGTTACCGCTACCAGCTTGGCGATGGACACAAGTGGGATAACAGATGGACAACTGCTGGCGTCCAGCTGATTCACGACGCTCGTCAGCGCCCATTCACCTTCCGGATTCAAGCTTTCAACAATGCAAAAAATTCCGGGTGGGGCGAAATTGCTGAGATGGTTGTTGAAAACAGTTTCCCTAAGTGCCCGTTCTACAAGTAATGCCGCTGCAGCAATCTAGCGATGTTCTGGCCAAGGTTTACGACGCCGCGCTTCTTGATCTAGATGGTGTCGTATACATCGGTGAAGATGGCGTGCCGGGAGTAGTGCCCACACTTAATGCCATGCACCAGCAATTTGGCATTGCCTTAACTTGCGTCACCAACAATGCTGCGCGTTCACCCAAAACTGTTGCCGAACACCTGCAACATCTGGGGTTGGAAGTGACCGAACATGATGTTGTAACTTCGGCGCAGGCTGCGGCTACTGAACTGGCGCGATTAATTCCGCACGGCAGTGATGTGTTTGTGTTGGGTAGTCGCGATTTAGCTGATGAAATTTCATTAGTGGGGCTCACTCCTTCGCAAGATGTAGACAAAACATATGCCGCAATTGTGCAGGGTTACTGGCCAGATATGCCTTGGCGCATGCTCGGGGTAGCGGCCAAGGTAATCAACAGTGGGGCAGTATGGGTTGGCACTAACGCTGACTGGACTATCCCAACCTCGTTTGGTACCTCACCAGGTAACGGCACCATGATTCAAGCTCTCAAGATTGCTACGGGTAAAGAACCAGTGCTAATTGCTGGCAAACCAGATTCACCACTTATGCACGTGGCTATCGAACGCACTGGCGCCAAGCGCCCACTAATGATTGGCGATCGACTCGATACCGACATCTTGGCCGCCAACCGCATCAACATAGATAGCCTTCTGGTGTTTTCAGGGGTCACTGATTTTCTAGAACTGTTCGAAGCGACTCCAGAACTTCGGCCAACCTATTTGGCCTGGGATGCGGCAGGTTTGCAAGATTCCATGACCGCAGTTGTTGTTGACCATGGGTTAGTCAGTTTGCATGACTGGCGCGTTGCTGGTGATGGGCTTTCTGGCCAAGGTGACGCCCTTGACGCAATTCGGGTATTAGCAGTGGCAGTATGGGAGTTGGTGATTTCGCCACAGCTTGCTTTACAAGCGCTAGCTGATCGCGGAATCTCGCTACCGAAAGGCACTGCAAACTAATGTCCGAAGAAGACACAAATGAATTCGCACAGGCAATCGAAGATGAAGTTGTGGTCCAATTCGCTGATTCAACCGATTTTGATGTAAACGAATCGGATCAGACCGACGACGATGCTGGCGAGCTCGATAATGAAGCTCAGAGCAGCCACGTTGGCGATGCCACGCAAACCGCGACTGCTTTCGATTCAGCAACCGCAGAAGTTAACGACTACCTAGATGTAGTCAGCACCGATTCCGCTCTAGCACTTTTTGCCCTGCCAACCACAGGCGAACCACGAGTCGACGACGCACTTGGTCGCCTTGGCGATCTTGAATCTTTGCCAGTGCACGAACATGTTGAAGTTTTTGAAGATGTGCAGCGGCGCCTGCACGACACGTTAGCCGACTTGGCAGGCTCGTGACCCGACGTCGACTCGATGTTGAGTTAGTCAGACGCCACCTTGCGCGCAGCAGGGAACAAGCTCAAGATCTAATTACTGCGGGACAGGTAATCGTTGATGGCATAGTTGCCACAAAGTCCGCCACGCAAGTTGATGAAACTGCCAGCCTCAAAATCACAGTTGATGTTGACGAAGAATATGTGTCGCGGGGCGCTCACAAACTTATCGGCGCATTAGATGCATTTGCCTTAGATGTTGCGGGCAAAGTGGCACTAGATGCTGGCGCTTCAACCGGTGGTTTCAGCGATGTTCTGCTGCGCAGAGGCATCGAACACATCTATTGCGTTGATGTGGGTTATGGTCAATTGGCTTGGAAAGTGCAACAAGATCCCAAAGTTACGGTGCACGATCGCACCAATGTCCGCCATTTAACGCTCGAGCAACTCGGAACCCCGGTTGATTTAGTGGTAGCCGATCTTTCGTTTATTTCACTTGAAACCGTGCTACCGGCAATTAAAAGCGTTATGAAAGACACTGCCGACGCGCTTTTAATGGTAAAACCGCAGTTTGAAGTGGGCAAAGAGGCGCTGGGTTCGGGCGGAGTTGTGGAATCTGTTCAGCAACGCATCGATTCAGTCAATAAAATTGCACAGAAGGCTTTTTCTTTGGGTCTAGGTACCGCAGGTGTGGTGGCTAGTCCGTTGCCCGGGCCTTCTGGAAATGTCGAGTATTTTCTGTGGCTGCGCCAAGGTGCGCCGGCTGCAGATCTTGCCAACATCGAGCGAGCAGTAGCGGAGGGACCAGCATGAGTCGTCGAGTCCTTTTTGTTGTGCGCTCTGGGTCCAATCAAGCGCCCGATGTTGCCCGCGCAGCTGCTACCGGTTTGATTGAAAACAAAATAGAAGTTTTATGTGCGCGCGATGACGCGGCGCTATTAAATGTTGCTGGCGTGGTGCCAAGTGATGATGCCACTGGCTGCGAACTCGTTGTTGTATTCGGGGGAGATGGCACCATTCTTAGCGGGTTCGAAATTGCGCGCCCGGCCGACATTCCCGTGCTTGGCGTGAACCTAGGTCATGTTGGTTTCTTGGCTGAAGCTGAGCCTGAAAACATTGAGGCTGTTGTTAACGCAATTGTTGAACACAACTGGATTGTGGAAGAACGACTAACTCTTAAAGTCACGGTCGAGGGTCCAGAGCAGCAACATTGGTCGTCATGGGCGCTTAATGAAGTTGCTATCGAAAAAGATGCTCGCGAGCGCATGATTCAAGTAATGGTCAGCGTTGACGAACGTCCACTTTCGCAATGGTCTGCTGATGGATTACTTTGCTCCACCCCAACTGGTTCCACCGCGTATGCATTCAGCGCCGGTGGCCCGGTTGTGTGGCCAGATGTGGATGCAATGTTGGTGGTGCCAATCAGTGCGCATGCCTTATTTGCTCGCCCACTTGTAGTTGCCCCCTCGTCAACCATTGAAGTGAATGTTATTAAAGGTCCCGCAGTCATCAGCGCTGATGGCCGTCGCACCACTGAAGTTTCTGCTGGCAGCACGGTAACAATTGTGCGTCACGCGCAATCAACCAAGTTCGCACGGTTACACCCGGTTCCATTCACTGAACGTTTGGTAGCAAAGTTCGAGTTGCCTGTTCAGGGCTGGGGCGCATAGGAAACTGGCGTGCTAGAGACTCTGCGCATTCGTAACCTTGGTGTTATTTCTGATGCCGAACTGAATTTCTCACCCGGCTTCACCGCGCTAACTGGTGAAACTGGCGCCGGCAAAACTATGGTTTTTCGCAGTATCAACCTGTTATTTAGCGCCAAGCCGGACGCCTCACTTGTTGCCGATGGCACCGACGCTGCAGCTGTAATGGCTGAACTCGCTGTGCCAGGCGACATTGAGGCCAGGCTTATCGAACTCGGTGCAAGTGTTGAAGATGGCGTAGTTATTGTGGGCCGCCAAGTTCCAGTTGAAGGTCGCACTCGCAGCGTTATTGGCGGGGCGGCCATGCCGAACACCACTTTGGTTGACTTGGGCGCCGAAATGTTGGCGGTGCACGGGCAAAGTGATCACATCAAACTTCGTAAACCAGCTCAACAGCGCCTCATCCTAGATCGCTTTGGTGGAAGCAAAGTTTCTGATGTACTTACTCGCTATCAAGATCTATGGGCCGAACACCTAGACCTGCAACATCGCATTAATTCACTAAGTTCCGACAGCGCATCGCGCCAAGTGGAACTCGATCGCATCACCGCAGTTGTCGAGCGCTTTGATGAACTTCAACCTGAACCTAATGAAGACGTCTCACTCGCTACTGAAGCACTGCGGTTAGGTAATAGCGAATCTTTATTTGTCGCGTCAATGCAGGCCAGTGAGGTTATTGGCGGTGGCGATTTCGATGGTGAATATGTAGCCGCATTATTGAACACAGCCCGTAAAGCACTCGAGCAAAGCGCCGACCTTGACGAACAACTTGGCGACTTTGCTGCTCGTGTTCGTGAACTTGAAGTTTTGGCTGCAGACTTAGCCAGCGAGTTGATGCATTACTCGGCCGCAATCGATGCTTCGCCGCAGCGCCTTGCATACATCGAACAGCGCCGCTCAGATTTGAAACAACTGGCCCGTGAATTCGGCGTAGTCGACGATCTAATTGCTTGGGTAGAAGTTAACCGCCCACGTATGGAGTTATTGCAAGGCGGCGACGAGCACGTTGCTGAGTTGAAAATGGAACTAGCCACTTGTACTGCGCAAATGTTACTTCTTGCCGGCGACCTTTCAACCCAGCGTCACTTAGCCGCCACGGCATTCGAGCATGCTGTTCGCACTGAACTTGAGGGTTTGGCTATGGGCGGCGCCACCGTTTCGTTTCAAATTCGGCCATGTGATTTAGGTCCATTTGGGGCTGACGATATTGAACTTGGGCTAGTGAGCCGACCTAACGCTGCGTGGGTACCAATTAGTAAAGGGGCCTCCGGCGGCGAGCTCAGCCGCTTGATGTTGGCTGTGCAGGTTGTCTTGGCCAGCGCCGACCCGATAGACACTTTCATTTTTGATGAAGTTGATGCGGGCGTTGGTGGGGCAGCAGCAGTTGAAGTTGGCCGCCGCTTGGCCCGGTTGGCGCGCACTTCGCAGGTAATCGTGGTTACACACTTGCCGCAGGTGGCTGCCTTTGCCGACAAACACTATGTGGTGCAAGCAGGCGCAGGTGAAAAAGTGAGTTCCTCGCAGGTTACTGAAGTAGTTGGTGACGAGCGGGTTACGGAGATTTCCCGAATGCTCGCTGGACTAAGTGACTCAGCGGCTGGGGCAGATTTGGCCAACCAGCTGTTGGATTTGGCTAATGACGAGCGCGCCAGCCTCTAGCAAAATAGCGCGCCAAATTTTCGCCACGCGGATATTGCCGAGCCTGTGCACGAGCCAATTTGATATCAGTTAGTCTGGTATTCCGTGGGTAATCGTAAACATATATTCGTCACGGGAGGCGTCGCCTCTTCACTCGGTAAGGGTCTTACCGCTTCATCACTTGGAAATCTGCTAACTGCTCGTGGCCTTCGGGTCACAATGCAAAAGCTTGACCCGTATCTAAATGTGGATCCAGGCACAATGAATCCGTTTCAACACGGTGAAGTGTTTGTTACTAACGATGGCGCCGAGACCGACTTAGACATCGGGCACTACGAACGTTTTCTTGATCGCGACTTACACGGCTCGGCAAACGTAACGACTGGTCAGATCTATTCCAACGTAATTGCCAAAGAGCGTCGCGGTGAATATCTTGGCGACACAGTTCAGGTAATTCCACACATCACAAACGAAATTAAGTCGCGCATGCTTGCCATGCACACTGAAGATGTTGACATCGTTATCACTGAAGTCGGTGGCACTGTTGGCGATATCGAGTCGTTGCCATTCTTGGAAGCTGTGCGTCAGGTACGCCACGAGTTAGGCCGCGACAATGTGCTTTCACTGCATGTTTCTCTGCTGCCATACATCGGACCATCAGGCGAACTAAAAACCAAGCCAACTCAGCATTCAGTTGCTGCGCTTCGCAGTATCGGTATTCAGCCAGACGCCATCATTTTGCGCGCCGACCGCGAAATTCCAGACAGCATCAAGCGCAAAATTTCGCTGATGTGTGACGTTGATGTTGAAGCCGTTGTTGCCGCTGTAGATGCGCCAAGTATTTACGACATCCCGCGCGTTCTGCACAGTGAAGGCTTAGATGCTTATGTCATCCGCCGCCTGGGTATGCCGTTTCGCGATGTGAAATGGGAAGCATGGGACAACCTGCTTGATCGCGTACATAATCCAAAACATGAAGTCACTGTGGCGCTCGTTGGTAAATACATTGATTTGCCAGATGCTTACCTTTCAGTAACCGAGGCACTTCGCGCAGGTGGCTTTGCAAACTATGCCCGCGTGAATATTCGCTGGGTGGCATCGGACGATTGCGAAACCGAAGCTGGCGCTCTCGCTGCGCTAGGTGATGTTGATGCCATTTGTGTGCCGGGTGGTTTCGGTGTTCGTGGCATTGAAGGCAAACTTGGCGCATTGAAGTTTGCTCGCGAAAACAAAATCCCCACACTTGGTTTGTGTCTAGGTTTGCAGTGCATGGTGATTGAGTATGCTCGCGATGTGGCTGGCATTGCCGATGCTAATTCAGCGGAGTTCGACCCAGATACCAAGAACCCAATTATTTCCACGATGGCAGATCAAACCGATGTTGTTTCGGGTGAGCGCGACATGGGTGGCACAATGCGTTTGGGTATGTACCCGGCTGCATTGGCAAAGGGTTCAACCGCAGAACGTGTTTACGGCTCAGCGTTGATTGAAGAGCGTCACCGCCATCGTTACGAAGTTAACAATGCTTACCGCGATCAGTTAAGCGATGCGGGTCTAGTGTTCTCGGGCACATCACCCGATGGTCACTTGGTTGAGTTTGTTGAACTTCCAGTTGATGTGCATCCGTATTACATCGCAACTCAGGCGCATCCTGAACTACGTAGTCGTCCAACCAGAGCGCACCCACTGTTTTCTGGTTTGATCGAAGCCGCTCTTGCTCGGCAAGGGCAGTAATTCGCAGTGATTAAAGACGAACCTGCGGATTTTCCGCTGATTAAAAGCGACACTGTTTTTAATGGTCGCATTTGGGAAGTTCGCGAAGAGACTTTCAAGTTTGGCGATCAGGAATTAACGCGCGACTTCATTGTGCACCCGGGCGCAGTTGGGGTAATCGCACTTAACGATCTTGGTCAGATGCTTTTGGTTCAGCAGTATCGCCGTGCGCTCGGCAAGATGATGTGGGAACCACCTGCAGGCTTACTAGATGTCTCTGGTGAAGATCCACTCGATGCAGCTAAGCGCGAATTGCAAGAAGAGACTGGTTATGTGGCCAGCGACTGGCGAGTGTTGTTTGATTTCGCACCGTCGTCTGGTGGATCGTCTGAACTAGTGCGCTGTTACTTAGCCACTGGACTCGAACTTCATGAAGATGGTCGCCCTGTTGCAACTGGCGAAGAGGCCGACATGAAAGTTCAATGGACTCCAGTGGCTGAAGTTATGGAAGCCATTCATACGGGCGCTATCTCAAACTCATTGTTAATTACTGGCACATTCGCGTTATTGGCCGCAATGGCCGATCCGGATGCCATTGTGCGCGATGGCAATGCCTCTTGGGTTGCCCGAG